>CAYXFE010000007.1:0-14542 GCA_964464195.1 uncultured Candidatus Bathyarchaeia archaeon | reverse complement strand
TAGGAGTGGCTCCCCAATTTGTTGACATAAGAATGATAGCTGAAGAAGTTTCAATTCCAGTTTTCGCCCAGCATATTGATCCGATAAAACCCGGCAGATGCACTGGATTCATTCTTCCAGAAGCCATACGTGAAGCCGGAGCAGTCGGCACCATAATAAATCATTCTGAAAAGCAACTTAAACTCTCTGAAATAGAATTGGCTGTTGAAAGGGCTCATGAATGCGACCTAACCTCGCTTGTTTGTATTGGAAGCCATCGATTAGCCAGAAGAATAGCAAGCTTTAATCCCGACATGGTGGCCGTAGAGCCTCCTGAGCTAATAGCTACTGGAATAGCGGTTTCAAAGGCTAAGCCGGAGGTGGTCACAAAAACTGTTGAAACTGTTAAGGGCGTGAATCCGAAAATTGTTGTTTTATGCGGAGCTGGAATAGTTCGTGGCGAAGATGTTGCGGCTGCTTTGAGGCTTGGAACAGAAGGGGTGCTAGTTGCAAGCGGAATCGTCAAAGCGAAAAATCCATATAAGGTGCTTCTAGAATTTGCAGAAGCCATAACAAAATCATAAGTGAAGAAGCATGAAGATACAGCCTGAATGCTCAATATGCATAATTCACAGAGGATACCAGCAAATATCCACAGCAACAAAAAATAAAGAAGTGCAGTTTAGGGCTTTAAGGGAACTATTCAAGTTTCTATCAGAAAACTTCAGCTCAGACGCTACCCCAGCTTGGATTGGAACCCAAAGGGACAGAATAATAAAGCGTATAACTGGAAATCCAGACCCATACGCTGAAAGAAAAAGCTTAAGCAACAAAAAAGCCCTAGAATATCTTCCATTGGCAGAATCGATAGTGAACAATTCCTCAAGCCAGAAGGAAAGGTTCAGAAAGGCTTGCCTCTGCGCAATAGTGGGAAACATTATGGAATTCGACATTCCGGGACACGAGTTTGATTATCAAAAACTAAGAGAGCTAATTATAAACGCTGAGGCAGAACTCGTCATAGATGAAATAGAAAACATATACGAACTAGCCAGAAAAGCGAAGGAGATAATGTATCTGACTGATAACGCCGGAGAAATAGTCTTTGACACTCTTCTTGTAAAGGAGTTGAAAAGCTTAGGCTGCAGAGTTATTGTTGCCGTTAAGGGAGGCCCAGTTTTAAATGATGCAACCTTAGCCGACGCCAAGCTTGCTGGAATGGATAAGATAGCGGATTCCGTTGTGACAACGGGAACAGATGCTGTGGGCTTGCAGCCCAGCGAATGTTCAAAGGAATTCCTAAAAATTTACAACAAGGCAGATTTTGTAATTGCCAAAGGGATGGGTTACGCCGAAACTCTCACAGAGCTTGATTTGAAGGTTCCGCACGGCCTTCTTTTCAGAACCAAATGTAATCCAGTTGCCAACTACTTCGGCGTTGAAAGGAACAAGAATGTTGCAATAATTCTTCCAAGAGGTTACGTTTAAGTATGAAAGGTGAAATGTCTGCTATTCGCCTAGATCTGGACGACATTAGAGATTTTGAAGCTTCCATACGTAAAGAGTGGATTATAACTAATGGATTGGGAGGATATTCTTCATCTACGGTCTTGGGCATAAACACACGGAAGCATCACGGCCTCCTAGTTTCGGCGTTTAATCCTCCAACCGGAAGGCATGTTTTGCTGGAAAAACTGGATGAAGAAATAATATTTGAAGATAGAATATTGCCCATATATTCAAACGAGTTTCAGCATGGAATATTCCCCAACGGAATAGATTTTCTACAAGAGTTTAGGCTCGATCCCTTTCCTTACTTTCGATATAATGTTGAAGGGATAGAAATTCGCAAAAATTTGTTTATGGTATACGGGAAAAATGCGTTAGTTACGATTTATGAAGTTTATAATCCCCATTTGAAGCCTATAAAATTCAATGTTTTTCCACGCCTAAACCTTAGACACTTCCACGACGTAACTCGAAGGGAAAAGTTAAGCTGGAGTTATGTTCAAACACCATTTTCCAACGGCACATTCCTAAGGAACGAGCAACCAAGAATTTTTTTGGCTTTAGGAACAGATGAAGGCGAGTATTTGGCTGGAGAGAAATGGATAGATGAAATCTTCTATAGAGTTGACGCGGCAAGAAAGGAAAATGCCATAGACGATTACTATCAGCCTGGAAAATTCCACTTTGAAGTAGCCGCTAACACTCGGAAAAAACTAAGCTTAGTAATAGTCGGCTCTAGCGATGAAGATGAAGTGAAAAACTGCTTTACTGAACTAAATAGAGGAGTTGAAAACGCCCAAAAACTTCTGGAACAAGAAATTAACAGGCGGAAACAGCTGCTGCACAGCTTCTACTCTAGATATGAAGGTTTAAATGTTGAAGGTTGGCTGGATTGGCTCGTTTTGGCCGCTGATTCCTTCATAGTCCATAGAAGAAGCTGCGATTCAAGCTCGGTTATTGCTGGTTATCATTGGTTTGAGGATTGGGGACGCGACTCTCTAATAAGCCTTCCAGGATTAACTCTGGTAACTGGAAGATTTGATAAGGCTAGGGAAATTCTCTTAACATTCACGCACTATTGCAGAAAGGGAATGGTTCCAAACCGTTTTCCGGACAAGGATGGGGAAAATCCGGTATATAATACTGTAGATGCGACTTTATGGTATTTTAACGCTGTTCTGCAGTTTCTAAAGTATACTGGAGACTTTGAATTCGTAAAGGGGAATCTTTGGAGTAGAATGAAGGAAATAATTGAGTGGCATGTTAAAGGAACAGAATACGGCATCGCCGTAGACAAGGATGGATTGCTTGCGCATGGCCCGCAGCTAACTTGGATGGACGCCGTTGTTGGCAAGAAGGCTGTTACTCCGCGGTGCGGGAAGGCTGTTGAAATTCAAGCATTATGGTATAATGCCCTAAAAACTATGGAATTGCTTGCAAAACGCTTTGAAGAATATGAAAAAGCAAAAATGTATGGGGAAATGGCTGAAAAGGCTAGGGCGAGCTTTCTTGAAAAGTTCTGGAATTCTAAGGGTAATTGCCTATACGATTTTATTCATGATGATGGGACACCCGACAGTTCATTAAGGCCTAACCAAATAATTGCCGTAGCGCTGGATTTTTCGATGCTTGACAGAGAGAAGAACGCCCAAATCGTTGATGTTGTATGGAAAAAGCTGGCTACACCATATGGCTTGAAATCTCTTTCAGATGATGACCCTCGCTATTGCGGACGTTATGCGGGAGGATGGGACGAGCGAAACCTCGCCTACCATAACGGAACAGTTTGGCCATGGCTTCTAGGCCCATTTATAACAGCCTTTCTAAAAGCCAAAAATTACAGCGAAGAATGGAGAACTTATGCCTACGAGAACTTCCTAAAAGAACTTTTTACAAAACATATTTTTGAGGCTGGATTGGGCACTATAAGCGAAATCTTCGATGGAGACCCACCTCATATGCCTAGAGGGTGCATATCCCAAGCCTGGAGCGTAGCTGAGCCTCTCCGCGCTTATGTTGAAGATGTACTTTATAGGCGGCCTCCCTTTGAGGGGCAAATCTTAAGTTGTAATGAGTGAAAAGCCATGAATGTTAACTGTTGGATGAACAGCTAATGACCGACATATGCCTAATCTTTGAGGTTCACCAGCCCCTAAGGCTGAACAGAAACTTCTATGCGGAGCTTCTTGGGCGACCCAAAATAACTAAGGAAGAACTCTTTCAGCTCTATTTTGATGAGAAGCTGAATAGACATGTGCTTGAAAGAGCGGCGAGAAAATGCTATTTTCCATCAAACAAAATTCTTTTAGAACAGATTAACCGCTTCAAGGATGAGGAAAGAAAGTTTAAGGTTGCGTTTGGAATTTCAGGCGTTTTTATTGAGCAATGTCAACGTTGGATTCCGGAACTAATCGAATCGTTTAGGCAACTGGCTGAAACCGGATGCGTAGAATTCCTAGATGAGCCATACTATCACTCGCTTGCAAGCCTCTACGGAGTTGACCGTTCAGAATTTGTCGAGCAAATACTAATGCATAGGAAATTGATGCGGGAAATATTTGGGCAAGAACCAGAAGTTTTCGAAAATACTGAATGTCTCTATAATAATGCGATAGCAAAAACTGTTGAAGGCCTAGGTTATAGGGCAATAATCACCGAAGGCGTAGAGCGAATACTGGGATGGAGAAGCCCAAACTACGTTTACAAGGCGAAAAACTGCAATCTCAAAGTTCTTCTAAGAAATTATAGGCTTTCAGACGATATAGGCTTTAGATTTTCCTCACGTTGGTGGGATCAATGGCCGCTTTTCGCAGATAAATACGCAAGCTGGCTTGCAAATACTCCGGGGCAAGTTATAGTCATATTCATGGACTATGAAACATTTGGCGAGCATCACTGGCCAGAATCTGGTATACACGAATTTCTGAGACATTTGCCAGAGGAAGTTCTTAAATGGAAGAATCTAAACTGGTGCACGCCATCGGAGGCTGCAGAAAAGCATTTGCCAGCAGGAGAAATAGACGTTTTCGAGTATAATACAATCTCTTGGGCAGACTTGGAAAGAGATACAAGCGCATGGATTGGAAATCCAATGCAGAATTCATGCTATGAAATGCTGAAGCATCTAGAGCCTCTAGTTAAGGGGCTGGGCGACCCAGAATATGTTAGGCTTTGGAGGCTCTTCCAGCAAAGCGACCATTTATACTACATGAGTATGAAGGGAGCCGGGCCAGGTGATGTTCACAGCTACTTTAACCCATATAACAGTCCAATAGAAGCATTCGTAGTTTTCTCACGAATACTTTCAGACTTTGAGGCTAGGATACTGCAGGAATTGAAGAGGCCGGAGCTGGCTGCGAAATGGCTTTTAAGAAGGCTTCCGGCTGGAAAAGGCTTTACATTCTTCTACGAGTTCGCTAGACCGACGGGCATCACTGTGCATAGCCTAGAAGAGTTTTGTCAAGCCTTACAGAAAGTTCGCTTAAAATCGATAAAGTTTCATCTTGAACGGGGAGACTTTGAACGTTGGCTAAGCCAAGTTGTCGGCGACGAAAAACTTGCAGAACAAATAAGATGGCTTTCCAGCCAAAAGTTTAAAGGTAAAGTTCTACGTGAAAGAATAGTTTCGTTGGTTAAAGCCAGAATAGAGGAGCTAAAAACAGCGGCAAAATCTAGGGAGAATAGCGAATGAAAGTCTGCATGCTTACATGGGAGTACCCGCCAAGAATAGTTGGAGGAATAGCAAGACACTGCGAAGGATTAGCGAAGGCTCTGGCGAAGCTAGGAGTAGAAACCCACATAGTAACCTTGGACTTTCCGGGCGCACCGGAATACGAGGAAAATGAAGGAATCAAAATTTACAGGGTGAGATCTGAAATTGGGCATCCAAACTTCCTAACTTGGGTTATGCTTTTCAACCATTTTCTAGAGAAAAAGGTTGCGAACATAGCTAAGGAAGAAAATTACGACATAGTTCATATTCATGACTGGCTTGTTGCTCCAGCCGGCATAGCAATGAAGCATTTTCTGAGAAAGCCGATGATTGCGACTATACATAGTACGGAGCACGGCAGATCGGGACTGCATAGCCCAGACTCGTTTATGATAGATAGCTGGGAGTGGTGGACAACCTACGAAGCCTCAAAAGTAATAGTTACAAGTAACTCCATGAAGCATGAAGTTTGCGGCCACTTTCATCTCCCATGGGAAAAAGTCGAATTAATCCCAAACGGAATAGACATTGAAAAATTTAACATTCCAGTAGATAAGATATCCGTTAAAGGCCGATATGGAATAGGGCCAAACGAGAAGCTGATTCTCTATGTTGGAAGATTGGTTCCGCAAAAGGGGGTAGAATACCTAATTCAAGCAGTTCCAATGATCGCTGGAAAATATCCAAATACAAAATTTATAATTGTAGGCGAGGGGTGGCTCCGCGACTATCTTGAAAGCCTTGCGGCGTCAACTGGGCAGAAGTGGCGAATAATATTCACAGGTTTTGTTCCAGACCACGAAATCGTCGCTTTGATGAAAAGTGCGGATGTGCTTGTGGTTCCGTCCGTTTATGAGCCATTCGGCATAGTAGCCCTTGAAGGAATGGCCGCAGAAGTTCCCATAGTAGCCAGTCAAGTCGGCGGATTGGCTGAAATAATTGAACATGACAAGACTGGCGTCTTTATTTATCCTAGAAATCCCGAATCTTTAGCTTGGGGCGTAGACCATGTTCTTTCTAATCCGGGCCATGCTGAATGGCTTGTTAAAAATGCCAAGGAAAGGGTGAAAGAAATGTTTAGTTGGGAGGCAATAGCCAAGCGTACGGTTGAAATTTATAAGTCTGTTTTAGGAGAGTAGAAGAGTATGAGTTCCAGTTCAAGCCCGGAGTCTTCCCTTCCCGAAGAGTTCAGGTTTCTATGTATGCTGCATAACATAGGTGCAACTACGTCGGAGCACTCGCTTAGCATAGAGGAAATTGCAAAATGGACATCCATGGAAATTTCGGTCATTAGAGTTCACCTTAAACGCCTAATGGAGATGGGATACGTAGAATCAACAAAGGCAAACGAAATGGACAAATACTATTTAACTCACAGCGGAATAAGGAAGGTCTTAAGCCTCTACAGTTAAAGAGCAAAATCTAAACTTTTATCTATCCAAAGACTCATCTTTTTTCCAGTTTGAATTAATCTCTTTTTTGAGGCTTTCAGCCGCATCTTCAGGTGGAATAACATTAATGTACATTCCAGTGCTCTTTTCGAATCCCGCCCAGATGGCAAGTCTAGGATAAACCTCAACATGCCAATGATAAAACTCGTAATCTCCAACAGGCGCTATATGAAAGCCAAAATTATAAGGAGGATCGTTCAGAAGCCTATCTAAACTGCCTAAACAAAGCCTTAAAATCTCAGCGAAGCTCCGCCTTTCCTCCGAATCGCTTTCTAATGGCGATGATTCATGCTTTTTCGGAAATATCCAAAACTCGAATGGATTAATGCTTGCCCATGGAGCAAAGGCAATAAAATGCGTGTTTTCCCATATGAATCTTGGGCTTTCCTTTTCATCTCTAATTATTCTGCAGAAGATGCATTCCGAGTTATCCTCCCAAGCTTTCTTGCTGGCGTTAAGTTCCAATTCAACAATTTTAGGAATAATCGGAGTTGCTATTATCTGGGAGTGGGCATGAGAAAGTGAAGCCCCAGCCTCACGTCTATGATTGCGAAAAATTGAAACATACTTCACATATGGCCTTTCTTGAAGAAATTTTAGACGGTCTAAAATGGCGTTTACTACATGTAGAAGCTGCGAAATTCTCGCTTTTCCAGGATGCTCGTCATGAATTGGCGATTCCACAATGACCTCGTGATGCCCAAAAGCTTCAGCCATTTTCTGCTCCTTTATTTCGAATTTTTCTCCATTTTTCGGCGGGGTAAAGGCTGGATAAAGATTTGGGAAGCATCTAACTATCCAATTTTTATGCCTGTAGCCGTCTACATCTTTTTCCCTTATTATCTTTCCATTTTCCATTAGATAAACAAGAGTTGCCGGAGGCGTCATATGCTCATTTCCTGGACAGAAGGGGCAGTTTTCGGGTTTTGCCTCCGCCAATGTTTTCTGGATGAAGTCTGTTGGTCTCCTTTTCCTTTCTGTGGCTATTACAACCCATCGGTCAAGCAGATAATCCTTTCTAAGCTCGTTTGCAATCATGTAGGATTCCTTTAGAGCTTGGCACTCTAATATTTTATGTTATTCTTGACTATATAGTCGTAGACTCTCTTCGCGGTTTGTTTCATTCCGAAAGCCTTGAAGAAGGTTAGCGTCTCAGCATAGGCTTTTGCCCTAATCGCCATCTTAGTATCATCGTTTAGTTTTTCTAGGTCAGAAAAGAACTGCTTTATTGCATATTTGCTGTTTTTTGTGAAGATTTCTGCTTCTGGCTCTCCTTCTTTTCCGTAATTTTCAATTGTCCATTTGTGGATTCTCTCGTACAGTTCAGGCTCGAATACTTGGAGAATATCCCATACTAGAAGCATCCAGAAGGTTCCAACATTTCCCTTAATTATTTTTCCCTTCGGAAATTTTGTTGCTATCAACGGAAGCGGAGTTCCGGTTATGCCGTGCTGAGCTATGCCAGTTCTGTAGCCTCTCGCCCTTAAGGCGTCCGCGATTTCAACGGTTCTTTTCAAATTTATCGTCAATTGTGGAACTATGTTTCCTTCAGCGTCTACGGTTACTCCGTGCTTTGAGCCATTAGCTATGGCGAGACAATCAAGCTCTATACCATTCTCATGCATTTTGTCAACATAATAGGTTGCTTCTTCGACTGTTGTGAATTCGGCTATGCCTATTTCGCCTACTTCTCCCTCTCGTCCATAATCCTTTCCAGCCATAACCTCGTCAATATAATTGAAGAGATCTATTCCAACCTCAATTATTCTCTTTAGCTGTTCCGGAACGGTTTTTGCTGTTCTGTCAAATAGGAAGGAGGCATCCACAGCATAGCTTGTAAATCCAGCTTCGGCCCGAGCCTTAATTTCCCTCTTAACATTCTCTATCTCCTCATCTGTTCCCTTCTTTACAGTCAGGTGATCTGCATGTAGCACGTAGCCGAACCATCCGACTTCTTCAGCGGCCTCTCTGACTCTTTCAGCAAACATTGGAGGGGTTAATCCAGTATAGCCTCCGGCAAGATTCATTTCTGAAAGCGCCAATTCCAAAATTACAATTTCGCCGCAGTCTCTAGCGGCTTCAAGTATTCCTACAATAACATCCTTTGTCGCTCTTGGGTTTGCAGCCAAAATTATTTCTCTTGGAGGCTGAAGAGCCTTAAAGAGAATGTTTCCTGGAAGCGGCGGTCTAGGAGTTTCGAAGAACTTTTTAAATTCTGGTTTTTCCATTATGCTTAATCTCCAATTATGTTTTGTTAAAGAAGTTTATAAGCTGCATTGTTTCCTCATCGAGTTTTTTCTGTTTTAAGGCGCTTTCCATCTTTACGTCGACTATCTTTGTTCCTTTAAGGCAAACCATATACCCAAACTTTCCCTCTTTTACTAGGTCAACCGCGCGGAATCCAAGCTTCATTCCCAAAATCTTGTCGAATGCGCATGGTGCGCCGCCCCGCTGCACATGACCAAGAACAACCGAGCGGGTCTCTTTACCAGTTCTTTCGGCTATTTCTCTCTCTAGAAGCTTGGCTATTCCTCCAAGCCTGACATGTCCAAACTCGTCTCGTTCCTTGCTTACTGTTATGAAATCTTCGACGTTTTCTGGCTTCGCCCCCTCGGCGACAGCCACAATTGTATATTTCTTGCCTTCCCTTTCCCTTTCAAGGATTATTTTGCAGACTTCTTCTATTTTGAACGGCTTTTCTGGAACTAGAATTATGTGGGCTCCGCCTGCCAGTCCGCCGAAAAGCGTGAGCCATCCAGCATATCTTCCCATAACTTCGACGACTATTACTCTTTCGTGGGATTTCGCTGTTGTGTGAAGCCTTTCTATACATTCAGATATTGTTTCGATGGCCGTCATGAAACCTACCGAATAGTCTGTTTCCGAAATATCGTTATCTATGGTTTTTGGCACTCCTACTACTGGCAAGCCTGTCTGGTAAAGTTTGTAGGCTGCTCCGAGCGTGTCGTCTCCGCCAATGATTATCATTGCGTTTACGCCGCAGCTTTTTATGGTTTCCATAACCTTTTGCGGCCCGTTTTCTCGCTTGAATGGATTAACACGGGAAGTGCCAAGAATCGTTCCGCCGGTTAGGGATATTCCTTCAACATCTTTTATGGAAAGAGGCTTCCATTCATTGTTTATTAGACCAGCGTAACCTCTCAGAAATCCTAGAACTTCGTATCCGTAACTGTTCGCCCGCTTGACTACAGCTTCAATCACAGCGTTTAATCCGGGGCAGTCTCCACCGCCAGTTAGAATTCCTATCTTCATCCAGCAATTTCACCTACTTGAAATATTCGAGAGCGAATCTCATTATTAATTTGATGAATTTTTAATAAGGATTCAAAATATGAAACAAGCCTATTTACCGACCACTTCCTCATACAATTCAATCGTTTTTTTAGCTACAATGTCCCATGTGAAATTTTCAAGAACCCTTTTCCTGCCATTCTTTCCAAGCCTCTCCCTTTCAGCTGGATCTTTAATTGAATTGACGATTCCCCATGCTATGTCTTTTGGATCATACGGGTTAACATGGAAGCCGCACTGTTCTGGACCTGATGGAACAACTATTTCCCTCATTCCACTCACCCCTCTTGCGCCGACAACTACTGGTTTTTCCATGCTCATAGCCTCCAACGTGACTATGCCGAAGGGCTCATAGAGGCTTGGGAAGACTGCAACGTCGCAGGCGGCGTAATGCATTATTCTTTCTTCTTCTGGTATAAATTCAAAGCGGAACTTTACATTCTCCTGTATCTTAAGGTTTTCAACAAGCTTTTCGAGGTATCCACGCATGTCTCCTACGCCGACAACGACGAGTTTTGCGTTTGGAACTTCATTTAGTATGTGTGGCATAGCCATGATGAGCTTGTCGACTCCCTTAACCCAAACAAGTCTTCCAATAAAGAATATCATTAGGTCGTCCTCTGTTAGGCCGTATCTTTGCCTTATTTTTGCAGCATCTTCCTCGCTGACTCTTTTTGGATCATACTTTTCCGGGTCAACTCCGTTATAGCATACTCGAATTCTTTCTTCTGGAAATCCAAGCTTTCTAAGCTCTTCCTTCATAGCATTTGAGACTGTTATGACCATGTCGGCTGTTTTTCCACCTCTAAGTTCAAGATTGCTTATAACTTCAGAGCCATTTCCAAGCGTTCTACCCTTCTCTGTAGAGTGAACGTGAAAGACTAATGGAAGCTTGAGTTCCCTTTTAATGGCTATTCCAGCAATTATGGAAAGCCAATCATGAGCCACAACTATGTCAAATTTGAATTCATCCTTCCTTACAAGCTCGTTTATGAGTTTTGAGGCGCTTAAATAATTATACATTAAAACTTTTGAGAAGAATTGAAGACCTCTACCCCACTTTTTTACGTCTTCAGCCACCACATCTGGCAGCGAGTCTGAAATGTCTATATGGATCGGTCTATGAATTTCTATTCCTCTCCAAATCTCCCTTGTCGGCAAACTGCCTTCATCGTCATTCATGGTAAAAACGGTAACATCATGATCCAGCAGCACAAACTTACGTGTGATTTCAGTCGCGTAGGTTCCTAGTCCACCAACAATTTTTGGAGGATACTCGTAAACTAGCACTGCGATCTTCATGAAACATTTCTCTCCTTCTTAATGAAATTGTTCATTTTATGCGCCGTGGATAGCAGTATATTCACCCAGTACTATTCAAGCCTTTCCCTTTTGGATGCAAAAATTGAAAAGGGAAATTAACATATATAGAGTGATAGAAGACATTTCTAGAGGTGTCCTCTACGCAGCTAAATCCTCCTAAACGAAAAATACTCGAATTATTATGGAAAGAGTCTAGGCCGCTAAAGCCTAAAGAAATTTCGGACAAAATTAGAGGGTTAAACTTTCCTGCAACCATGATGCATTTAATAGGACTAAAAAAGATGGGTTTTGTGGAGACTCCGGAAAAGGGGCTTTATAAAATAACTGAGCTTGGAGAAAAAGCGTTAGGCTTTAAACAATTAACAAAAGAATCGATAATGAGTCTTTTAACTCCTACAAGTGTAGAAAAATCCTTTCATTTTCACGCTGGACCGAACAATTACCTCAATATATACGCGACAGACTTGAAGGATTTTTGTAGAAAAATTCTTCAAGTTGATATTCGTTCAGTTGAATTTCATACTTTGCGAAGAGATTTTGAAAACTGGTTCCGTGGACTAGGCGATTTAGAACTAGCCAAGAAAATGGAGTTTATCCGCGAAATGGGCATAGCAGACGAAGAGCTAAGAAGAGAAATATACGAAACAGTAAGGAAGAGATGCGAAGAGCTCGAAGGAATGCTCACGCGCCTATCCTAGATTGGCTCGAATCTGTCTCTGAGCTTCTCCAAAACCTTTGGAAGAGTAGTATACTCCATGGATTCGGCGCTTAGCCTCGCGGGCTCAAACTCGCCCATTCTGCGGATAATAGCAGTATAGCTGATTGCTTCGCGACGGGCCAACTCAAAGGCTGGATCGTCAAATAGGTCCGTTATTAATGGTTTTCCATTGTCATCGCTTGCTATCTTTCCGTTTGAAACTTGAAATCCGATTCCAACTATTCTTGGCGGGCCGTCGAAAACTGTGCATTTGCTATGTTTTAGGCTTACTGGCATTAGGGGTCCCCAATGGCTTCCACGCATCCATCCTTCAACAAAGTAGCTGTGAAGAAACGGCATAAGTATCTCGCCCAGCGCTGGAAGGCCATGCTGAGCCCTAATAATCATGACTGGATCGTCCTTTCCGACATATTTTCCGGCTATGAGTGAAAGCTTAGTTGTACTTGTGGATGCGCATAATAGGTTGTCTCTGGCTCTCCAGACATGGGAAATTATATAGTTCTGGGGGGAACCTATAAGGGCTAAAAGCTCATACATTTCCTCTGGACATTTAAGAACAACTTTTTCATGCTTTTTCAAGTCTATTACTTCAAATTTGAATCCTCCAGTCATGTTTGGATCAATTATTAGCCCGGCTGTGTTGAATGGATCGGCGAATATTTTGAATAGTGGGAAGTTGAATGCTCCAACAGAAGTTTTGTCGGCTGCAAAAACTACTATTGGCTCGGATTTCCTCTCTTCTATTTCCATTTCTGCTACTCCAGGTCCCATTCCGCGGATGTTTCCGCTGAAGGCTTCCTTGAGCATGTCTTGTCCTGCACCGTAAAGTTTTAGGTTTAAAGCTTTCTCTGTGGCTTCTTTGAAGGTATCCCATGCAAATTTGTGGATTTCCTCATTGTTTTCTCCTCTTGTATGAACCATGAGTAGTTCTAGGTCGTCTCCGGCGTTAAATACGAAGTAGCTGTTTACTAAGCCTGTTTCCTTGGCTTCCTTGAGTCTTCTCTCTCCAATGTCTAGTATGGGCTTCGGCACTACATGATGACCGGCAAGCGAACCTACATCACACTTAATAATTGTAATTGTCGTTCTCAACAATGAACCCTCCAATTTTCGATTCAGAGTTTAATGTTTAGCTTTAAAAGATTATCCATTACCAACCGTTTTAAATTCTAAACATTAAATTAATCTAGAGTCATCATGTTGAGGGTATTGTATGAAAAGGCTAGTTTCAATATCAATTAAAATCCCTAAGGAAGTCTATGAAGAATTCATATTGAGAGTTCCAGAAGGAGAAAGAAGCAAATTCATAAGAGAAGCTATAATGGAGAAACTGCAGAAAACTCCGCGTCCAGACAGAATTTTGGAACTTGAAAAAAGAATTAAAAAGCTAGAAGAAGAATTTTCGAAAGTAAAGAAATATCTAGCCGATTTAGAAGTTTTATCATATGAGAGAGGAGAAATAAATCCGCATAGCTTCTGCCTAGACGAACTAGACCATAAAATAATCGATTATCTAATACATTACAAAGGTGCCACAACCCCCGAATTGGCGGAATACACAAAGACAAATCGCTGGTTAATCCTAAACAGACTCAGAAGAATACAGAAACTTTCAAAAAAGCAAATTGGAAAACCAATAGTCAAATATTACGCAGGAGAAAAAGCTGGGAAAAGAAAGGCGTGGTGGATAAACGAAGAAATAATGGAACAAGAATAATAAACATGGGCCCGTGGCCAAGTCTGGATTAAGGCGCCGGCCTTCGGAGCCGGAGAGCAGGGGTTCAAATCCCCTCGGGCCCGCCATGTAATTTGCGGAAATTTTTATATTCGACTATTATGAATTCGATAATTAATGTCGCTTATATCCTTTGAGGAAATTGCTGCGACGGTTATTCTTTTTGCTTGGATAATTTTTATTGTAAGGTTTTTGACAAAGAAAGTTTATAACGCCATGATAAAGAGAAATTTTGCTTGCAATGTTGCAATTTATTACAATCGGAAGATTATTCATATTCTTGCTGGCGGTCTCGTTGCTTTTCTTGTTCCATTAATATTTAAGACGCCGATTTTGCCTTTTGGTATGGCGTTGCTTTTGGCAGTTTTAACTTATATTCCACATAGGACTGGAAATCTCATGTACTGGTTTCAAGTTGAGGAGAATATGTATGAGGTTTCATTCTGTGTAATGTGGGGGTTAATCATAGCTTTAGGCTGGCTTGTTTCTGAAGGCAATTTCTGGTTCGGTGTATTACCTGTCCTTTTTATGTCCGTAGGAGATGCCGTTACTGGAATTGTAAGAAACATGCTTTACAAGAGGAGAACGAAATCGTGGTGGGGAAATCTCACAATGGCTTTGTTTTCCATTCCCGTTGGCACGATACTGGGATTTGCGGGCGTTATTGCGGGAGCATTAGCTTCGTTTATAGAGCATTTTGAATTCAATCCAATAGATGACAACGTAACTGTGCCTGCATTATCTTTCGTCATTTTGCTTTTAACAAAAGTTTTTGCGCCTTGGATGCTCACATTCTAAGTTTA
>CAYXFE010000006.1:5670-15125 GCA_964464195.1 uncultured Candidatus Bathyarchaeia archaeon | reverse complement strand
AATCCTCTTTTATCGAATGCCAAACTATATATAGCTTGCTGAGATTAACAAATTATACTCAGAGTCTGATTCTTCTTCCGTTAAAATCCCTTTTATAATTTGCAAATTCATCTATAACCTCTCTAAGCCGCTGCGAAGTAAAAACCGGGCCGTCTCTGCACACTCGGTATTTTCCTAGCATGCAGCTTCCACATATGCCTATTCCACACCGCATAATTCTCTCCAAACTTGCTTGAAATGGAATATTTGCTTCTTCAGCCGCTAGAAATGCCTTCTTTATCATGGGTTCGGGGCCGCAAGCATAAATCATGTCATATTTTTCTTCTCTTAGCAGATTGTCAAGAGGGTCTGTGGCTACTCCCTTTTGGCCGAGGCTTCCATCTTCAGTCATAACTATAATCTTGGATTTTAGCTGAGAAAGCGTCTTCTTTATTCTTTCTAGAAAGAGAAGTTCTTGAGCCGACTTAGCCCCAATGATAAATGTGACTTCACATGAGTTTTCGGCCAGTTTTTCAGCCAAGAAAGCTAATGGCGCCATTCCCGTTCCTCCTCCAACTAGGAGGACTTTTCCTTTGGAAATTTTAAAGGAGTTGCCAAAGGGGCCTCTAACTCCAATTAGATTGTTTGGCTTTAGTCTATGCATAGCCTCGGTTGCCTCTCCAACCCTAGCAACAGTTACAGAAGCTAGACCGTTGGAGTATACTCCTGAAACGCTCAGCGGAATCTCGTCTACTCCCGGAATCCAAACCATTAAGAATTGTCCAGGCTTCGCCTCTAGACAGAGCCTATCTCTAAAATAGAAGGTCTTGACATTAGGATTTTCATCCACAACTTTTTCAATCTTAACCGTTCTAGTCCAGTTATAGGCTATGGGATAAACCGACAATCTCCCCAACACTCCTAAAACCTTTCTTCTTAATATAAGCCTCAATCCCCTTTGAAATAGCCCTAAAAACTTCTAATCCCCTCAAAGCTATCGCGGTTCCGACTTGCACGGCGGATGCGCCAGCCAAAATAAATTCTATGGCGTCCCGCCAATTTGATATTCCGCCGCATCCGAAAATTGGAACCCTTACACGCTCATAAATTTCATAAACACATCTTACTGCGATAGGTTTAATTGCGGGACCCGAAAGTCCGCCGATTCTGTTTGCCAGAATTGGGCGGCCAGTTTTAATGTCTATTTTCATGGCTCTAACAGTATTTATTGCAGTTATGGCGTCTGCCCCTGCCTTAACGGCTGTTTCTGCCAGTTGGGCTATGTCAGTGACGTTTGGAGAAAGCTTTACGAAGATGGGTTTAGAAATTCTGCGTTTAACCTTGCTAACAACTTCCTGTAGCAACTCTGGATTCTGTCCGATTTCTCCGCCGGTTCCTTCTACATGTGGGCATGAAACGTTAAGCTCTACGGCATCTGCTCCGGCTTCAACCGCCAACTCAGCCGTCTCAGCGAATTCTTCGGCTGAATATCCATAAACACTCACTATTAGGGGGACTTTCACTTTACGCTTTACTTCTCTTATCTCTTCGCTGAAAGTCTTTATGCCTGGATTTGGAAGTCCCATAGCATTAATTAGTCCGCAGCTAACCTGCACAACCGTCGGGTTTGGATATCCCTTTCTAGGTTTTAATCCAACCGATTTTGTTACTAGGCCTCCGGCTCCAGCCTCAGCAACCCTTATGAGGCTTTCAGCCGTCATGCCTAGAATTCCAGCTGCAAGCAAGACTGGATTCCTAAACTTTAGGCCAGCCACCTCAACTTCCAAACAGTTCAAGACCGCTCTCAACCATGCATTTTTCAGTAAAAGTTATTCAGTTCTTCAGATAAAGCTTAGGAATGAAGCTGAGAAAGCGATGATGGAGACAGAAAATTGAAAGCAACAATAATAGAATGCCCAATTGGAATTCTAGCATTCGACGAGAAAAATAATCTAATAGAAAAAAGTTTGTTTCCAAAAAGTCCGGGAAAAGCCGCGGAAAAACTTAACTCTTTAGAAAAGGGAAAGTTAATAGAAGAGTTGCAAGTTCTGGTTAGGAATTTGAAAGATAGTGGATATGAAAGCTTTGTTGTGGAAAGCGAGGCTTTAGCTAAAATTTTAAAGGAAGAGTTTAATGTTGAAGCTGAAATCATCAAGCCGGCTCCAGCCGGAGAGTATTTACGTCAAAACCTCGAAGAAGTAGCCCTAAACCTCAAATTCTTCAAGAAACCTGAAGAGCTCAAGGCGTGGATTCATAACGTTACAGTTGAACTCACAAAGCTCAAGGTCAGAGAAGCCGTTGAGAAAAGAGACCTCCTCATCATTCAAGCCATACAGACGATAGATGACATAGACAAAACAACAAATCTCTTCATGGGAAGAATACGCGAATGGTACGGCCTACACTTTCCAGAACTAGACAGACTTGTAGAAAAACATGAAACCTACGCTAGAATAATATTGGAGATAGGTGAAAGAGAAAACTTCTCAATCAAAAAGCTTGCCGAGTTAGGCGTTCCAGAAAGAAAAGCTGAAAAAATAATCGAAGCCGCAGAGAAATCGATGGGCGCAGCCTTCAGAAAAGAAGATCTTGAAAAATTAAGAGCCATATGCAAAACAACCCTAGAACTCTATGAAAGAAGAAAGGAATTGGAAAAGTACGTTGAAGAAGCCATGGATGAGGTTGCTCCAAACGTGAAGGCACTTGTAGGCGCACTACTAGGCGCGAGACTAATAGCCCTCGCTGGAAGCCTAGAAAATCTGGCTAAGATGCCGGCGAGCACCATACAAGTTTTAGGAGCAGAAAAAGCCCTTTTTAGAGCTCTAAGAACAGGCTCAAAACCGCCCAAGCACGGAGTAATCTTTCAGCATACATATCTACGTGAGGCAAAAAGGTGGCAGCGAGGAAAAATAGCGAGGGCACTAGCCGGAAAACTAGCCATAGCTGCAAGAACAGACGCCTACAGCGGCAAATTTATAGGTGATGAACTGAAAACTAGCCTAGAAAAGCGAATTGAAGAAATAAAAGAAAAATACAGCGAACCGCCACAGAAAGTCTATAGGCCTAGCAAGCCCAAGAAAAAGAAAAAGCGGAGGAAAAAGCATGGTAGAAGTTAAGCCTCATCCAGAATTCCCAGAAATCTACTGGGCAATCCTAGAAGACGGAACAAAAAGGCTTGCAACAAGAAATCTGACGCCTGGAAGAACAGTCTACGGAGAACGCCTAATAACCTTTAAAGGAATCGAATATAGAATTTGGGACCCCTACAGAAGCAAGCTCGCCGCGGCAATATTAAAAGGCTTAAAGGCGGTTCCTATAAAGCCTGGAAATAAAGTTTTGTATCTCGGCGCAGCTTCAGGAACAACCGCAAGTCATGTTTCAGACATTGTAGGAGAAAATGGCCACGTTTACTGCGTTGAGTTTTCTGCAAGAGCCATAAGAGAGCTTGTGAACAATGTCTGCGCTTACCGTTCAAACATGTCTCCAATTCTTGAAGATGCCAGACTCCCCGAAAGATACAGCATGTTAGTGGAAAAGGTGGACAATATATACTGCGACATAGCCCAGCCGGAACAAGCCAAAATTTTAGCCGACAACGCTGACCTATACCTTAAAAGAGGCGGAGAGATAATGCTGGCGATAAAGGCGCAAAGCATAGACGTAACGAAAGAACCATCTGAAGTCTATAAGCGTGAAATTGAAACTTTAAAGACTAGAAATTTCAAAATAAAGGAGGTAATTCATTTAGAGCCCTACGATAAGGCTCACGCGATGATTGTTGCTGAATTTAAACGCTAAAACTGGAAATATGTACGGTTTACTACTAGAATAATCTTCTAGAAAAAAGCTAAGTTTATATGAAACGCTAATCAAAATTGTTTTGTCTGGGAGAGGGCGCTTTGAACAGAGCCGAAATTATAGAGAAAACGGAGTCTATCTTTGAAAAAGCTGGCTTTAACCTCTCAACGAGATGCTGTTCGAGGCCAAGCTGCTTCGATTTCGCGGCGAGAAAGAATGATTTACTTACATTTATTAAAGTTCACACAAACATTGGAAGCGCTTCACTAAGGGACGCTTCCGAGCTTCTAGCAATAACTGAAAATTTCGATGCAGCCCCCCTCCTTATAGGCGAGAAAAACCGCGACCAAGAACTCGAAAATGACACAGTATACTCACGATATAACATTTATGCGGTGAACACCGAGACCCTACATGACATAATCTTTAAAGGAATGTATCCTCTAATCGAGGCTGGCCCAGGCGGATATTACGTACAAGTGAATGGAGAGCTAATCAGACAGAAGAGACAGGAGCTCGGTCTGTCAATAGGTGAACTTGCCAAGATGATAGGGGTTTCCAGAAGAACCTTATATGGATATGAACGGGGAATGGCGAAAGCCTCTGTCCAAACAGCTTACATCCTCGAATGGATACTTGGCGCGCCGCTTGTTCAGCCAATAAACGTATTCAAATCGCCGAAAAAGCGTAAAAGAAAAGACCTGCTTTCCTCAGCTAAAGAAATGATATCTAAACATTGCTTTCTCTATAAGGTGTTTAAGAAGTTCAAGCAGTTCAACTTCAAATTTACCAGAACAATTAGAGCTCCATTTGACTTTATAGCCGAAATTCCTAAAGAAGAAATAAAGATTCTGGGGGGAGTCTCAACAGAGAAAGAAAACAATGTTGAGAAAAGAATCGAAGAAATAGTAAGTGTATGTAAACTTACAGATTCGCAGCCAATTCTCATTACAACAAATTCTAAACTCAAAGAAAATGGAATTCCATCCTTTCAGCCCAAAGAACTCGAAAAGATGAGGGATCCAAAAGACCTTCTATCGGTAATTTAAAGTTAAGCAAGCTTTTTCTGCTTAAATTTAGCATCACTCTTCAATCTTTTGGCTGGTTTCCAGCTTTTTCTAACAAAATGTGGATATTCACCGAATTTCTTGAGGCATTCTTCCAGAAACTTTATGGTTTTAGGATCTGTGGGGTATCCGCAGCCGACTTCGCCGTATTCCCTCTTTATTTCCTCTATAGCCTTATCCCTCTCCACTTTAGCTATTACTGAAGCTGCGGAAACTATAGGATACTTTTGGTCGGCTTTGTGCTCAGAAACTATTTTAACCTTGAAGGGAAGGCATTCTTGGATGTGCTGTTTGAATCGTTCCGGGACGACGTCTGATGCGTCCACATAGACCATGTCAGGCTTTAATTCTTCAATAACCTTTGCCATGGCCTTTGCTTCAAGCCTGTTAAGCCTATGAAGCTTCCTTCCAGAATTCACTACTTTGTCAATTTCAGATGGCGAAAGCTTTAAAACGTAGCATTTTACCGCTATTTTCTTGATTTCCTCGGCGAGTTTTCTTCTTCGCTTAGGCGTGAGAAGCTTAGAGTCTTTAACTCCTAGGTTGATAAGCTTTTGTAAATCTTCTTCTTTCACTAGGATTCCAGCTATCACAAGCGGTCCTAGAATTGAACCTCTTCCAGCGTCGTCTACTCCTGCGATAAGCATGTTTCAGCCTTCAGCCTTTTCTCTAAGGATTAAGAGTAAGTTACCGATTATAAGTTTGTGCAATCTAGCTCTGTTTTGAAGGGTTACTTCCAAAATTTCTGAGTCCTCCCTATTTTTTAGGTGGTCTATAAGCGGATGCTTAACTCTGAAATGAACCGTGCCTATTAATGGTTTTTCGCTTTCTAAGACTCTTCTAACGGCTTCCACAAACTCTTTAGAGTAAAGCTCCATAGGACCTACCTCGTCTATTGCTATGACATCCGCCTTCTCCAGCGCATCTAATATTGCTTTTACGCCTATAGAATTCAAATCGTTAAGGTTAACCCGATATTTTCCAATTTTTGGGCCTACAGGCTGCTTTATGTGGGCGAGCCATCCCTTCCTTCCAGAGGCTATATCTAAAATTTCAAATCCTATTCTTGAGCCAGACTTGCGGACTTCTCTGCTGATCATTCCGCCTACTTTGAAGCCTTCAGCCCTTAAGCCCTCAACAACCTTTAAAAGAACAGTTGTCTTGCCAACTCCCGGCCTTCCAGTTATAAACCATATCCTTTTCAAGAATTTTCACCAGACTTTATCTAACATTTTAAGTATGTTGAAGTCTCTCTTAAAATGGTTGAGAAAATTTGGCTAGCAGTCACATTAGCGAACGCTTCAGCTTTCCGGTAATATGGATTAAGGAAGGTGAAACCAAAGTTTTAGTCCCGAAACTTGAAGCTTTCATTGAAAAGCCGGGAGATTATGCGCCTTCTAAGGCTCCGGTATTCTATAACCCAATGATGGAGATGAACCGTGACTTTGCAGTTGTCGTTTTACAAGTTTTCCAGCGAATAATTGGCCGAAGCCTCACTGTGTGCGAGCCTCTGGCTGGATGCGGGGTTAGAGGCATACGATTCGCAGTTGAAACTGAAAATGTAGAGAAAATAGTCTTAAATGACATTAATCCCGAGGCTTTCAAGCTCATGACATTCAATGTGAAGGAAAATGGGCTTTCAGAAAAAATTGAAGTTCAGAGCACAGATGCGAATTTGCTGCTCAGCCTCCACGCGGCTCCAGGGAAAAGATTTGATTACATAGATATAGATCCCTTCGGCTCGCCAGTTCCATATTTAGATTCATCAATTAGAGCATTGAAGGCTGGAGGTCTACTTGCACTAACATCAACTGATTTGGCGCCTCTTTGCGGGGTTCATCCGCAAGCTTGTATAAGAAAGTATGGCGCTAAGCCTCTAAGAACTGAATATTGCCATGAACTTGCACTGCGCATTTTGCTGGGCTGCTTGGCCAGAGAAGCGGCAAAATATGAAATCGGAATAGAACCCGTCTTCAGCTACTACGCAGACCATTATGTTCGAACCTACACAAGGATGTTTCACGGCGCCAAAAAAGCCGACCAGTCCATCAAACAGCTTGGCTATATCCATCACTGCTACAACTGTCTAAATAGGGAAGTTGAACATGGACTCTTCAATTTAGAAGAGAAGAAGTGCCCAATTTGCGGACGCAAAATGGCCTCGGCTGGCCCATTGTGGACTGGAAAGCTTGCAGACAAAGATTACTGTAACGAATTGATAAGTGAGGTTGAGAAAAGAAACTTTAGAAACAAGAAGAGGATGCTGAAGATTCTAGATTTGATATTTGGCGAAGTTGACGCTCCTCCAACCTACTTTGATATAGAAGAAATTTCAGACAAATTTGGACTTTTGACGCCTTCTCCGAGAAAGGTTGTTGAAAGACTTCGCGAAGAAGGGTTTTTCGCTGTGTTAACCCATTTTAAGGGCACAGCCTTCAAAACGGATGCTTCTTCAGAGCGTATAATTAAGATTGTTAAAGAACTGGCTGAAAGCTAGCTTAGGCTCTTTTCATAAACTATCTCTTCACTTTCGTCGCGTTTAAATCCTAAATTTTCAAAAGCGCGAACTGCTGGCGGCCAATCCGAAGAAACAGCGTAAATCTTCTCTATACCTTTCTTTTTGCAGAGGCTTTCAAGAAATCTCAGCATGTCAACGACGGCTTCAAATTCTCCGTCAATATAGCATATTTGAATGCTGTTTTCTCGCCATTCACGGCTAACTTCATCATCAATTAATGTCAACCCTAAAATTTCATTCTCCGTCTCAGCTTTAATGCACTTACCCGCCTCTATAAAGCTTCTAAGCGTCTCTTCATCAAGGGATATCCACGTGTAAAGCTTTGTGTAGAGGTTGTGGCAACGCCTAAAACATTCAGATTTCTCCAGATAATTCCATATCCTCTCTAAATCATCTATTTTGGCAAAGCTTGAATATTTGCTTGGCTCAGCCTCGAAACTTTCGGTTTTCCACCAAACGAATCGGGCGACTGGTTTAAAACCTAACTTTTCAAGAGCCTTCTGAGCTGGAATGTTGGTTGATTCTGTAACCAGCCTAGCAACCTTGGCGCCTCTCTCCGCGGCAAACTCTAAACATTTATAGGTTATCGCGGTGATTACTCCCCTCCGCCTATAGTCTGGATGAGTTCTGGCTCCTCTAAGCCACGCTTCTCCCTCTTTAACTATAGTTACGTTTGTTATTCCAACTGGTTTGCCGTCGACTACTCCAACAAATATTTTTCCAGCTGGGTCCTTAATCCATTTATCCCAAACCTCCGGTATATAATCGCCCCAGTCCCAAGTTTTCCGGCAGAAACTCAAAACAGCCTCCTTATCCTCGGGTTTAGCCTCTCTCACCACTATTTTTTCATTCATTTAAGATTCTCTCCATTGAAATCTTTCTGTCTGCGTAATAGTTATAATTGTAAGCAAATATCTGAAGCTTATGGCGCTGGAAGTGAAGGTTGTTGAAGGAGAAGGTTGGCGGGACTCCGCTGATTTATAATGGTGAGACTGGCTGTTTCTTGAAGCTTGAATGCGAAAATCCTTCTGGAAGCCATAAGGACAGAGAAACCCTATATCTTATAGACAAGTATGGCTGGGATAAAAGCTACATAATAATTTCAAGTGGAAACGCGGGCATATCGCTTGCTTACTGGATGCATGAAAAAGCCACGGTTCTCGTTCCAGAAATAACGCCTAAAGAAAAGATTAGACTTATTCAAAGTTTTGGAGCCAAAGTCATCATTAAAGGAAAATATTATAGTGAATCCTACAGGCTTGTCGAAGAAATAGCTAGGAAAATGAATTTAATCAACATTTCGCCGGGATTTGTTGATAGATGGAGGGGAGACATTCAAATAAGCTATGAACTGGGACATTTAAAGCCAGACTACGTTTTCGTTCCTTCCGCAAATCATACGCTCGCGCTAGGAATAGCCTACGGATTTCAGGAAATGAAAGACAAAGGGATAATTGAAAAGATTCCAACGGTTGTCTCATGCGTTCTGCCCAATCATCCATTCATCAAACTGACAGAAGAAATAGATGAAAGATATAAGGAAACCTTCAATTCGATTTACACATTCGGCGAAGATGGAAGAAACCTTCGAAAAGAATTCCTCAACTACCCATTTACAAAGGTCGATTCAACCCTAAAATTAGAGAAAGTCATAAAATTATGCGAAAAATATCCAAATTTCGACCCTGCAGTTTCGCTTGCAGTTTATCTGTCAAGAAAATATAGCGGAGTAAAAGTTGTCATCGCTACCGGATTAAAAAGATAATTTTCCTCGAAAATCTTATATGCATTGAAAGCGAACGGAAGCCGAGGAACCTAAATGAAAGGAGCAATAGTCTTTCTCGCAGTGTTTGTAATATTCTTGGTGGCGACTCTAGGCTATCCGGCTATACCGCCCGGAAAAGCCTTATATCAGCTTCTAGGCGTTCCCGAAACAGAATATCCAGTACTAGGCATTCCAGCCACTTTGCTTGTCCAAGCCATATTTAACGGAGTAATATATGGAGTCATTGCATGGCTTATATTCAGCCTAACCATGAAATACAAAAGGAAAGCATAAACGACACTGTCCGATTCAAACGTCTATGTAAGCC
>CAYXFE010000006.1:0-5570 GCA_964464195.1 uncultured Candidatus Bathyarchaeia archaeon | reverse complement strand
AAATACAAAAGGAAAGCATAAACGACACTGTCCGATTCAAACGTCTATGTAAGCCTATGGTGATTAATGTGTATATGGTAAAGGCTGATTCAGTTAAAGAGTTTGAATTAAAAAAGGAAGGAGCAAAAGGAGTTAAAGTGAAGTATCTGCTGCATGCTGGAGTAGGAGCCAAACGAATTCAACTTAGACTCTTCACAATCGATGTAGGCGGCTACACCCCCCTCGAAAGTCATGAACACGAACACGAAGTCTTCATATTGAAGGGGAAAGCGAAAATCTATGGAGAAAACGAAGTTTTGATAGCCGAGCCGGGCACGGCAATATTTATTTCATCATTTGAAAAGCATAAAATAGAAAATGCCGGCGACGAGCCCTTGCAGTTCCTATGTACCAAGGAAACAAGCGAAATTCCAGAAGAATTAAAGAGTTGAAACGTTTAATCTTTCAAAATTGAGGGATTCTCCAGAATTTCTTTTATTTTTGCTAGGAATTGTGCAGCTGGGGCTCCATCAACTATTCTATGGTCAAAGGATAGGCTAAGCGTCATCATAGGCTTAATCTTAACTTGGTTTTCCTCAACCACTGGTTTTTGAATTATCTTTCCAACTCCGAGTATGGCTGCCTCAGGCGGATTAATTATTGGAGTAAACGCTTCAACTCCGTACATTCCAAGATTTGTTACGGTGAATGTTCCGCCGGAAACATCGGAATGTTCAAGCTTTCCCTCTCTGGCCTTTTTCACCAAAGCCTTTATCTCGGCTGAAAGCTCAGAAAGCGACTTCTTATCCGCATTCTTAACGACTGGAACAACCAAGCCCTGCGGAGTGGCTGTTGCAACTCCAATATTTATTTCATCAAAAACCTTAATTTTGTCTCCTTCAAGCGTTGAATTCATTATTCTATGCTCCTTCAAAGCGTAGGCAACAGCCTTAACAATAATGTCAGTAAAGGAAACTCCAAGCGACTCCTTAAATTTAGAAGCCTCAGTCATATCCACTTCCATACATAACGTGCAATGCGGCGCCTCCCTCGCACTCTTCGCCACTCTCTCAGCCGAAATCTTCCTAACTCCAGTTAAGGGAATGACTTCGCGAATTTTAGGTTTATATTCAAGTTTCTCTTCGATGTATCGTCTGACATCCGCCTCTATTATTCTTCCTCCAGGCCCTGTTCCGGCAATTTGGCTGAGGTCTATCCCGTATTCTCTTGCCAATCTTTTCGCTGCAGGAGAAGCCGGAATTCTCTTTCTAACCTCAACTTTCGGCTTTTCCCTTTCAACTTCTATTTCCGGTAACGGCTCATCAGGTTTAGTTATTACTGCCAATAAACCATTAACTGGAACCTCATCTCCTTCCTTTGCGTAAATTTTTCTCAGTATTCCGGATTCTGGAGCTTCAATGTCGTAAGTGACCTTTTCAGTTAAAACTTCAACGATTGGTTCTCCCTTTCTAACTTCTTCCCCTTCCTGCTTATACCATCTAACCACCGAGCCAGTCTTCATGGTTAGGCTGAGCCGCGGCATAACTATCTTAACAGCCATTCTAATCTCCTCAGTAAACGACTTCCTTGACGGCTTCAATGATGCGTTTCTCATCTGGAATTACAAAGCTTTCCAGAGGCGGACTGAACGGTATGGGCACATCTGGATTGGCAACCCTCTTTATTGGAGCATCCAAATAATCTAATGCTTCCTCGGCTATTACCGCAGCTATCTCGGCGCTTACGCCAGCAGTTTTACAATCCTCAGTGACAATTACCACCCTTCCCGTCTTCTTGACAGAATTAATTATCGTCTCTTTGTCTAATGGAACAAGTGTGCGAGGATCAACAATTTCAACGCTTATTCCATCCTTCTCCAGCTCTTCAGCCGCTTTTAGGGCTTTATGAACCATATAAAGCGTAGCAACAACTGTTACATCGTTTCCTTCACGCTTAATGTCTGCCACGCCGAAAGGCAAAGTATACTCTTCGTCTGGGACCGGTCCAGTAATTGGATAAAGAAGCTTATGCTCGCAGAAAATTACAGGATTATCGTTTCTAATAGCCGTTTTTAACAGTCCCTTCGCATCGTAGGGAGTTGAGGGAACCGCAACCTGCAAGCCTGGAACATGCATAAACAATGCCTCTAAACATTGAGAATGATGCGCCGCAATGTTTACGCCTCCGCCGAAGGGAGTTCTAATAACTAATGGAACCTTGGCTTGGCCGCCGAACATATAGCGTATCTTAGCCGCCTGATTCACTATCTGATCCATCGCAAGCGTAGTTAAGTCTCCAAACATTATTTCTGCTACTGGCCTCATTCCAGTTATTGCGGCTCCAACAGCCGCTCCTACAATGGCAGATTCAGAAATCGGCGTGTCCCTAACCCTTTCATCTCCAAATTCCTCGGCTAATCCCTTAGTAACCTTGAAGGCTCCTCCCCAATATCTTCCAATATCCTCGCCTAGAAGGAAGACTGTAGGGTCTCTCTGCATCTCCTCACGTAATGCTTCACGTAAGGCGTCTCTATAACTTATCTCCCTCATTTCTTCACGCTCCTATGCATAAACGTCCTTTAGGGCTTCTTCAGGCTCTGGATAAGGACTTTCCAAGGCAAACTTTACGGCTTCCTCAATTTCCCGAGAAACTTGCTCTTCTATCCCTTTGGCTTCTTCTTCGGTTAAGATTCCCATTTCCAGAAGCTTGCTCTTAAATCTCGGTATAGGATCTTTCTTAAGCCAATATTCTACTTCCTCCTTCGGTCTGTAGGTTGCTGGATCCATTCGTGAATGCCCCTTGTGGCGGTAAGTCTTACATTCAATCAGCGTTGGCCCCTCACCTCTTTTCGCTCTTTCAACAGCCTCTCTAGCAGCTTCATAAACAGCCAAGACATCGTTTCCATCAACAGTGACGCCTGGAATTCCATACGCGGCTGCTCTTTCCGAAATATTCTCTATTAACATAACTCTCGATTGACGGGTTCCCATAGCGTAAAGGTTATTTTCGCATACAAAAAGGACTGGAAGCTTCCAAATAGCCGCCATATTTATTCCTTCATGGAATGTTCCCTGATTTGAGGCTCCATCACCGAAAAAACATGCGACAACCTGATCTGTTCCTCTAAGCTTTATTGAGAGGCCTGCGCCAACCGCTATTGGAATTCCGGCGCCCACTACGCCGGTTGCACCCAAAATGCCTACGCTGAAGTCGGCAATATGCATTGAGCCTCCCTTCCCCTTACAATATCCAGTTTTCTTGCCTAAAATCTCCGCCATGACACGTTTCAAATCTGCACCTTTCGCTATGCAGTGGCCATGCCCCCTATGCGTGCTTACTACGTAGTCTTCCCTGCGAAGGTTTGCGCAGACACCGACAGCAACAGCCTCCTGTCCAACATAAAGGTGTATGGTTCCCGGAACAAGGTTTTGGCCGTAAAGCTCGTAGACTTTCTCTTCGAATTGGCGGATTTCAAGCATTTTACGATACATTTCAAGCAGCTTTTCTTTTGAAGGAATCATTTTAACAATTCTCCCTTTTATCTAATGTGCCGCCTTATCCTTTTAGAGAACACTTCTACCATTTATAAATTAAGATTCAGCGTCTAATCCTAAAGTACAAAAGGAATTTAATTCCGGTCGAAAAATTACATAATTATGGAAAAACTGTCAACTTGGAGATTTGGAAAGAAAAAGAATCTGTTAGTTCTCTTCATGGTTCTTCTGCTTTTTTCCTTAACTTTGCCTTTAAGTCACGCTTCTAACGAGGAAATTTTAAAATATAAAATTCGAAGCCCAACGGTTAGCCGTGTAACTCATGAAATAACCATTGTAAATGAGGGCGCGTTTCCAGTTGAAAACGTTAACGTATGGATTCCAATAATTAAAAATGAAACTCCACATCACTTCGTTCTAATAGAGAACATCACGTCGAATCGTCCGTATGGAAATTTTGAAAATGATTCCTCAAATAACACCTACATTTTCTGGCAAATAGATAGAATCTCACCCGGCAAACTCCTTAAAGTAAAGATAGAATATTCGATTCTATCATTTAATGTCCAATACTTGATTAACGCCGACGCCGTAGGAGAATACTCCAAGGAATCATGGCTTTACAGAAATTATACACGATCAGAAGAGCTCATAGAATCTGATGATCCCATCATTGTGGAGACAGCTAAATCCATAGCTGGAGATGAAACTAACCCTCATATTTTGGCCCTAAAAATAGCCGACTTCGTTTCAAAAAATCTAGCATATGAAGTTCAAGATGAAGAGAGGGGGGCTGTATGGGCATTAGAGCACCGCGAAGGGGATTGCTCAGAATTTTCCTATCTTTTCACAGCGTTGTGCCGTGCCTGCGGGATTCCGGCTAGAGTAAAGGCGGGAGTAGCATTTCATAGCAATGTTGAAGAGACAAGTTTTGGGCATATGTGGGCTGAATATTTCCTCCCAAATTATGGGTGGATTCCAATAGACCTAACGTGGAATCAAATATGCTATCAAGACAGCCTCCATTTCAGTCTACTACATTCCTTTCCAATCAGATATCCGTATGATACTGTTTTCATCGAATGCTCAGCTCCCTTTAAGGCGAATATAAAGATTTATCAGACAATAAAGATAAGCCCTGGATCAATAGCTGACTTTGAAGGCTTCACTATGGCTCAACTAACCTATGATGTAATAAGTAAGGCAGAAACCATGGAGTCACTTAATTTCATAGCAACCCTTATGGGCGCTAGAATCTTCGCTCCACAAGACTACGCAAACCTAGAAGCAGCCATTGAAGAATTCGATTTGATGATTCAACAGTCACTGGAAACTAATGATTTAGGCAGAATTCAGCAGGCTAACCTCCAGATCGAGTATATTCTAAGTCTGGGTGAAGGGATAATCTTCAAATGTGGAATAATGTTGGCGCTAATCGTTTTGATCACGATTCTTATAGCCTATGCCCTAAGCCTGAGAAGACGGAGAATCGAGGGTGAATCTACCTTTTAAGTTCATTCACTATTTTTTGAGCCAGCAAAGTTGCAGCTGCCCTTTGAGCCTCAACCGTTTGGGCTCCAATATGCGGAGTGCACACAACATTAGGAAGTTTCATTAACGAATAATCCTCGGGAGGCTCCACTTCATAGACGTCTAAGGCTGCTCCGCCAAGCTTCCCAGACTTTAACGCTTTAAACAGTGCCTTTTCATCAATTACTGCTCCTCTAGAGGTATTAATTATGAAGGCTCCATCCTTCATTAATTGAATTTCTCTCTCACCTATCATATGATGCGTTTGAGGAGTTAATGGAACGTGCAAACTTACGATATCGCTTCTTCTCAGAAGCTCATCTAAGGGTACGAATTCTGCTTCCAATTCCCTAAGGATTTCGGGCGAAGGCGGAGTACGCTTCGTTATCAATATTTTCATGCCGAAGGCCTTAGCAAGCCTAGCGACCTTCTCTCCAATATGCCCTAAACCAACAACTCCTAATGTTTTGCCGTTTAGCTGCCAACCCCTAAACTCTTTTTTAGCCCATCTACCCTCCTTCATTGAGCTGTCCGCCCTCGGAATCTGCCTAGCAAGTGAAAGTAGAA
>CAYXFE010000005.1:0-17780 GCA_964464195.1 uncultured Candidatus Bathyarchaeia archaeon | reverse complement strand
CTTTTAGGCTTGAATCCAGTCCTATAATCATGACACTTTATTGCGTATAAGCAAGTTTCAGGAAGTTTTCCCTTTAGAATTTCACTTGCCACTATTCCATGCTTGCTCATATCATTTCTAGTTTGGTCATAGTCTAAGTCGTGGAGTAAACCAACAATTTCCCATTCTTCCGCATTCTCTCCAAGCCTTTCGGCGAGCCTGCGCATTATTGCTGAAACCATAAGAGAATGAGAATATTTGCTTGTATTCCTTATCATTTTTAGGGCTTCCTGTTTAGAAATCAATTTCTTACGCCTAGCTAACATTTTATGTTGGGGCGTTACTTAACTTTATTTGGTGTTGGTTGTGGGTAAGATTTATTTGGGTACTTCGGGTTGGAGCTATAAAGATTGGGTAGGCCCATTCTATTCAAGCGAGGAAGAGAGTAAGCTTTCCTATTACTCGAAGATTTTTGACACTGCAGAAATTGACTCAACCTTCTATGCCTATCCAACTAAAGGAACTGTTTACGGCTGGCTAAAATATACAAGGCCGGAATTTGTCTATTCAGCCAAGCTTCCTAGGCTTATCACTCATAAGAAGAAGCTTGACGTTAAGCAAGGCGTAGAAGAAGATTTGGACAAGTTTTGCGATTTGATGAAACCATTGCTTTTGGAGGGAAAACTTGCATGCTTGCTTGTTCAGTTTCCTCCCGGCTTGAAGTTAGACTTGAAGTTGCTTGAAGATTTTTTGGCTATTTTGCCGAAAGAGTTTAGGTTTGCAGTTGAGTTTAGGCATAATTCATGGCTTAAAGATGAAGTTTTTAGGCTTCTTGAAAGGTATAATGTTGCCTATACGGCTGTTGATGAGCCTTTGCTGCCGCCGGAAGTTCATGTTACGGCGGATATCGCCTATTTTAGGTGGCATGGAAGGGGCGAAAGACCATGGTATTATTATCGCTATAGGAAAGAGGAGCTTGAGCCATGGATACCAAAGTTGAAGGAAGCAGCTGAGCAGACAAAAGCTGTTTACGGATACTTTAATAATCACTTTCACGCCTACGCCGTCGAAAACTGCCTTCAAACTCTAGAAATGCTCGGAATAATAAAGCCAGAACAGAGAAAAGTCAAAGAAAGAATAGAAAACTACTTTAGAACCGAAGCAGCAAAGCCTCCGCCACCCCCGCCTAAAAGAAAAACGTTAGCCGCCTACATGCCAGAGCAGATAGAAAAACTTGGCTTTAAAGGACTAATAGGCTTTTTCATGGATGATTCAAGGCTAAAGCGCGCCAGAATAATAGATGACAGCGAAGTTTCAATAGAAGAAGCCTCAGATAGACGCATATCCGCAAAGATTCGCGATTACCATGTCATAATCGACTTTCAAAATAAGGTAGTTATGCATGATTGCGCAGACTGGAGCAGATGCATACCAGTTAAGCAGTTCTGCAAGCATATAGGCAAAGTCATGATGATGCTTCCAGAAGAAAAAGCGGTTGAAGCCATGAGAAAAATCTGTTTGGAGCTTGACAAATGGGAGTTTAAGCCGTATACCGGCTAAAATTCTATCTTTGTTTTAGAAGCTCATCGACGAGACGGTCAATTTCCTCTTTGGTGTTGTAGAAGTGCGGCGAAACCCTAATGCCGTTAGCCCTAGCCGAAACAACAATTCCCTTCTTTGCGAGTTGTTCGACTCTCTCCGCTGGCTTATCTATTATGAAATTAACAATTCCAGACCGAAGTTCCCTCTCCTCTGGAGTTTGAAGCTTCCAGCCGGCTTCCTTAACCCTCTCAATTAAGTAATCTGTTAGAGCTAGGATTCGTTCTTCAACATATTCTATTCCATAGTCAAGTAGGAGTTTTAGGGCTGCCGCCGCGCCTATGCAGCCTATAACGTTTGGGCCTCCAACCTCGAATCTGCTAGCCGTTTTCGACAGCCTTAAATTCCATATGTCCCAGAACTCGACTGTTTCGAAAACTTGAGGCTCAACGCTTGCCCATCCAACCATTGGAGGCTCAAACTCCTCAATTAACTCTTCTTTTATGTAGAGGAAGCCTATTCCGCTGGGGCCTAAAAGCCACTTGTAGCATGCAGTAGCCAAGAAATCGACGTTATCTCTCTTAACGTCAACTTCGATTGCGCCAGTCGACTGGATTGCATCTACAATTAGGAATGCTCCATGTTCATGAGCAAGTTCCGATAGGAATTTTAGGTTATTTTTGAATCCATTCGCATACTCGACATGGCTTACAACTACTGCAGCCGTATCATCGTCAACTGCTTTTTCAAAGTCTTCATTCAGAAGCTTTCCATTTACATTCTTTACATACTTAACATTCACGCCCAATTTTTTCCTAAGCCATGGATAAACTACTGACGGAAACTCCAAATCGGTCGTAACAATACTCGATTTTTCTCTATATTCAAGCATGTTCGCAATTATGTTAAGGCCAGTTGAAGTATTGGGAATATAGGCTATTTCTTCAGGTTTTGCATTGATTAATTTTGAGAATAGCCTTTTCGCTTCTTCCAAGTCTGTTTCAGAAACCCATTCTTCAGAGGCTTCCTTCAAATAATTCATCATAGCTTCGAAGACTGGTTTTGGAAACGGAGAATGAGCGGCATGATTCAGAAAAACCTTATTTCGGACAATTGGAAAATTCTGTCTCACTTCTTCTATAGACTCCAATTTTACGTCACCTAACTGAAGCATTTCCAGTATTTGCCTAGAATCGCCTTAAGCCTTCTTAAGGCTTCTTCAACATTTCTTTTAACCCATGGCGACTCGGCGGGTGGAGGATAAGGGTCGGTGACATCTAGGCTTTCAAGCCCTATGGCTCCAGCCGTAAGGGCATACCAGCATATAGGCAATACTTCGGGGTTATATCCGCTTCCAATCATTAAGGCAAGCTTTCCATCGCAAATCTTTTCGGAAAGCTCTGCGAGCATTCTTGAAAGTTTGAAGAAGCCGTTTACACTTAGAGCTAGGCTTCCAAGCGAGTCAGCGAAGTGTGGGTCGCTTCCTCCATTTGCAAGTATTATTTCAGGCTTAAACTCTTCGGCTAGGGGAAGGACTATTTCCTTAACAACTCTGAGATATGACTCATCCGCCGTGCCGGGTGGAAGCGGAACGTTAACGTTAAAGCCTTCTCCTGCACCCTTCCCGATTTGCTCAATAAAGCCGGTTCCAGGATAGATAGTTCTTGGGTCTTGATGGATGGAAATAAAAAGAACTTGCGGGTCGGAATAGAATATGTCGCTTGTTCCATTTCCAAAATGGACGTCATAATCGACTATGAGAATTTTCTTGACATGCAGCCTCTTTCTGAGGTGCTGGGCGGCTATGGCAACATCATTGAAAAGGCAGAATCCTCCTCCATAATTTTTTCCTGCATGATGCAGTCCTCCGCCAAGGGAAATTCCACGCCTCAACTCGCCACTGTAGACTTTTTCTGCGACTAGCATGCTTCCGCCAACAATCAGTAGGGCTGCTTCAAGTATTGTCGGAGAAACGGGAGTTTCAATGTCGTAGGGTTTGCTCTTCTCGGCGAGTTCAAAAATGTGATTAACATAGCCTTCTTCATGCACGAGAAGTAAATCTTCCCTTTTTGCCGGTTCAGGTCTTAAGACAACAAGGTTTGGAAGTTGAAATATGCCCTTTTCTTCAAAAAGTTTTTTCACGTTTTCGAAGCGGTCTCCCCTAAATGGATGCCCCGGCCCCAAATCGTATTGCTTGAGCTTTTCATGATAGGTTATTCCAAACTTCAATTTACCAGCCTAATTAAAACTAAACCTTCAAACTAAAAATTTTATGGAAAAATAGGTGAAGATTAGAATTTAGCTAGGTTTCTATCTGTTCTTCTGTTTCTTCAATTCCCTCCTCAACGGCTTGAAACGTTAAATCTTCAACCGGAGTAGTAGATGGAGCTTCTTGGCTTTCTTCTTCTGCTGATTGTTGAGTTTCCTCCGCAGATTCTCCCATTGTAGTTTCTGTTTCTATTCCTTCTGAGGGGGCCTGTTCTTGGACAGCTTCCTCAATATGCTCTTCAATTGCTTCTTCAGCTACTGTTTCGGTAACAGCCTCTTCAACTTCCGAAATCTTCTTTTCAGCAGTTTCTATGCTAGGCTTTTCGAGACTCGCCGTAAATTCTTTTAGGCTTTCCAGCTCTTTTCTTGCAAAATCTAGTCCTGTAGCCAACGTTTCTCTTTGTTTGTTATAGGTTTCTTCATCTATTTCTCCAACTGCATGGGAAATCTCTATGTCTGCAAATAGCATTTCCAGAACTTGAAGCTGCTTTTCCAATGTTTCCATTCTAAAATTAACTTTTTCAATTAGTGATTTCCTTCTGTTTTCTATCTCCTTTTCGGCTTCCTCAAGTTCCTTGCTGTAGTATTCATATGTGGGCTGAGAAATTTTCCCGGAATCAAGCAATTTTTCTAGTATGTCTCTCTTTTTCTTTACGAGTTCTAGTTCATTGTTTATCTTTTCAAAAGATTCCTTCCACCAGGCCAATTTGGCTCACCTAGCATTTAATGGATTAGAATAAGAGATTAAACGTTTTATAACATGTAGGTATATTTCTGGCTGTTAATTTTTCTTCAAATGCTGTTTAGGTTCGGAATTTAGCTTTTAAAATTTGTTTAGGGCTTTTATGTTTTTCGTCTTATTCTTGACTATTTCTTTTGGTTCATGAGCGCTTGTAAGCATGAGATTTGTTTAAACTAATCTGAATCTGTATATAATTCTGACTCTGAATTAGAATAAAATTTAAATATCTATATCTGAATATAAATCTAGAATTGTGATTAAACATGACTGTAACATTTGGTGATGTAATGGAAGCAAAAATTTTGAAAACAATGCATGAAAGAATCATAAAAAGTTTCATGGACATAATAATCCTGTCCGAACTTAGAAACCGACCGATGAGTGGATACGACGTAATATCCTATATACACAACAAATTCCGACTTCTAGTAAGCTCCGGAACAGTATACTCGCTCTTATACTCTTTGGAAAGACAAGGCTTGATACAGGGAATATGGAACGAAAGGAAAAGAGTCTACACATTAACGGATAAGGGAAGAAAAACGATAGAGGCCATATTAAACGCTAATGATAAAATCAAAAGCTTCCTACTGAACCTTATGAAAAGCTAAGAGTCTACCTGTATACTTGCGGCGCAAGCTTGTCAACGGCTGCCTTAACCTTTTCCCATTCCTCTAGATTTCTCAGTTGAAATTTATGTTTCCTCTTCCATTTTCCATCTCTAAACTGCCAAAGATACATGGCTATGCTTTTTCTTCCAAAAGATTCGATTATGGCTACTGCTTCCCACCACTTTTCACTTTTAAAGATAGTTACATAGTCTATGACCTTGTAGAAGTCTGATACTGGAATTCTCTCACTCATCACGGCTCAACTCTAGCAGACCTTAAGTTTTCCATAGGCTAAGTCCATACAGAACTTATTTATGTCTTCAAGCTCGGCGTTTACCACTTCCTCTATACTCTTCTTTACTTCCTCGAATTTGTTTCCGCTCTTCATAACTACTTGAGCAGCTGCGATGGCTGGTTGATCTATCGGCTGACCTATCTTGCTTAAAAGCCAAATGTAAACTTCCTCCAGGCCCGGAATCTCTTCATAAACTTTAGATGCAATCTTGTGAGTTAACAGATTGTAGATTTTGCCCACATGGCTTACGGGATTCTTTCCCGCCGCAGCCTCTGAACATAATGGCCTGTTTAGAGGAATTACTCCATTTACTCTGTTTCCTCTTCCTACTTGGCCGGAATCTCCACTCTCGGCGCTTGTTCCCAGAACTGTCAAATAGACGCCGTGTATTCCTCTGCCCTCGACATCTAAGGTGTTCATATTAACCGTAACCTTGTCGAAATCGGATTTTTCGTTCACAAAATTTCTTATTTCCTCCAGAATTTCCTCCTTCTTGGCAAAGTAATCTTTTTCGCTTTCAACGTATCTGTCGACTAGCGCCATGGCTATTGTTAGGCATAGTTCATTGTTTTTTCTGAATCCCATAACTTTTACGTCTTCTCCGCTTTCGGGAAATTTTCGCTTAAATTCTGGAGAATTAATGTACCGCTCTACTTCTATAACCATTTTTTCTGTTCTAGTTAGCGGAGCATAGCCAACAGCAGCCGAAGTATCATTTGCGCCTAAGACTTCGCTTTTCGCCTTTCGTTTAAAGATGTCGACAAGTTCTGGTGAGCCGGGCTTAAATTCGACTTGATAGCGAACATGCTTTTCTGGATCGACAAAGCGGAGGTTTTCTCTAAACCATTGTTTTGCGGCGTTAATTGCTATTTCTTCAACCGGAATTTCGACGCCGTCCGCATTGAAGGTTGCTCTGTCTCCGAAGATTAGCAGCATAGGCGACTTTATTTCGCCTCCGCCAAACCTTATTTCGGCGTCTCCAGCTACGAGCAGCGATTTGTCGGCGTTGTGATGTAGTATTGCTCCTACCCGTTTTAGATATTCCCTGCTTAGTTCGACTGATACTTTGTCCATTATTGCATCGCATATGTAGTCTGGATGCCCCAAGCCTTTTCGTTCGACTATTTCGAGTTTCTGCTTTTCAAGCGGGGTCTGATTTAGGCATTCAACCATTATGTTTCTCGGCATAAATATGCACCTTTGAATTTCAGCTTGTATAAAATACGTAAGATATATATTTTACGATATTCAAGCTTGATTATAAAATAACTAGAGGTTATCAAATAATGGTCATAACGGGAGCAATGCTAAAGAAACTTAGACTAGAAGCAGGCTTAACCCAGCGGCAACTCGCAAAGCTTGTCGGCGTATCCCAAGCCCACATAGCCAAAATAGAAAACGAAAAAGTCGACCCAAGACTTTCAACCATAAACAAAATACTAGAAGTCCTAACAAGCGGAAAGAAAAGAAGATGCAGCGAAATAATGACCAAAAACGTAATTTCCGTAAGTCCGAAAACAAAGGTTATTGAAGCAAGCAAAATAATGATGGAACACGCCATTTCCCAGCTTCCAGTCATAAATCACGGAAAAGTTGTCGGAACAATAACCGAAGAAGCCATAATCAGAAATTTAAGCTCGACTGTAGCCGAAAAAATGGTTAAAGAAATCATGGAGCCGCCATTGCCCATGATACCTGAAAATGCATCCGTAAGCGTCGCAAAGTCCCTTCTAGAAGAAAGTCCGGCGGTTCTGGTAGTTAGAAAAGGAGCAGTAGTTGGAATAATTACTCGTTCAGACCTGCTAAAGATAATTTCAAAAGCAATGTAGAGCTAGATGTTAATTAAAGGTAGGCGGGAAAATGAGCTATAACAAATTTGAGGAAAAGGCAAAAAGGGCAATTTCAGAAATGAAAAGTTTAGGCGTAGCTGAAGCCACGGTTGTTCATCATGATGATGCAGACGGCCTTTGCTCGGCTGCAATAACCAAAAAAGCCTTGGAAAGAGAAGGATTCAAAGTTAAAACATTCTGTCTAGAAAAGATTTATCCAGAAGTTGTTCAAAGCCTTCACGAAGAAGATAATAGACTGATTTTTTATGTTGACATAGGGTCGGCGCATGCAGATTACATTTCAGAATGCAACAAGGGCAGAAACCTCACAATAATTCTGGATCATCACGACCCAAAGCCGGCAACAGACCCAAAAGTATACGATTTAAATCTTGAACATTATGGATTCAAAGGAGAAACGGACTTTTCAGGGGCAACATGCTGCTATTTATTCGCGAAAACTCTAAATCCAATAAACACTGACCTATCATACCTCGCAATAATAGGAAGCTGCGAAATTCCGAGCGGATTTTTAAGCCTAAACAAAGCTGTTTTAGAGGAAGCCCTAAAAAATGGAATAATTAAGCCAGTTAGAAAAACATATGAAATAGCAAAGTTCGGCATAAGAGTTGACAAGTTCTTCTCTGTTCTTCAAATCTTGGGTGCAGCCGGATATTATGAAGGTGGCCCAGCATTGGGAATAGAGGCTTGCCTTAACGGTTTAAACGAGAAAATTGAAAAGAAAGTTGAAGAGCTTGAGAATAGAAGGAAAACTACAAATAAGAGACTTCTCGCGATTCTTTATCGTCAAAGGCTTAAGGAAACTGAGCATATTCAATGGTTTGATGCTGGCGACCTTTATAAGGGAATGGGCTCGAAGGTTATTGGGCAATTCTGCTCTTTTCTGTCTTATCAGGCTAGGCTTGTAAAGCCGGACAAATACATTGTGGGATTTATGAATCTTCAGCCCGAGATTCCAGGCTGGGGAAGACTAAAGCAGACTTTAGCTAAGGCTTCTGTTAGAACTCCTAAAGCATTAAAAAAGCTTATTGAAGATGGAAAAATGCCCGGCGCCGTTGAAGTGCTGGTTGAAGCCTCTAAGGGATTTGGAATTGCTGATGGGCATCAATATGCTGCCAACGTTGTGCTTCCGAGAGACATGAAAGAGAAGCTTATAGAAAACGCTGAGCATTACCTAAAAAGCAGATTTTAATTTTCGTGTAAATTTTATTTAAAAATGTCATAAAAATTGATATAGACGTGGAAGATTAGGATAGGCTATGAGCGACTATCTGGGAATGGATTGCGGAGTATTCGCGGCAATAAATCTAGACAAAGAAACAGTGTTTCCCATCCTGTATTGGGGAATTAGGGCGCAAAACCACAGAGGACATCAGTCACATGGCTTCATAACCTATAATGGGCAATTTCACGTTCACAAAGCCCTAGATTTAGTTCCAAAAATCAGCAGAGAAAACGTTAAAAGCTGGGCAGCTAAGCTTCCAGGCCACATAGGGTTGGCAAACGTTAGATACACCACCTCTGGAAAAACAGACTATGCTTCTCTGCAAAGCGGAACCCAGCCCGTAATAGCTGAAAAAGACGGCGTAAAGCTCGCAATATCATTTAACGGTAACGTTGTAAATACGCGGCAATTATTAAAGGAGATTAGAGAAGTTTTTCCAGGCTTTTCCTATAATTGCGATGCCGAGCTTATCTGCAGAAAACTTCTAATAGAGCTTACTAAGCAAAAGGATTTGGTTTCCGCCGTTAAAACATGTATGGAAGAGATTGAAGGAGCTTTTTCTGTTTCTGGAATAACTGGTGAAGGAAAATTTTTCGCATTTAAAGACCCTTATGGAATTAGGCCTCTATGCGCCGGACATGGCAGAGATGGGAGAGTTTACGCCTTTTCTTCTGAAAGTGTGGGCTTAAACATAAATGATTTGATTTTGGATTTTGAACTTGAACCCGGAGAATTTGTAGTCGCTTCAGAGGATGGCTTTGAACGTGAAAGACTTGTAAGGAAAGGTAAGGCTTTCTGCGCATTTGAATTCGCCTATTTTGCAAGGCCGGATTCAAGGTTTGACGATAAATATGTTTACGAGATAAGGGAGGAGTTTGGAAGAAATCTTGCAAGGGAAAATCAGGACATTGTGAAGGATGCTGACCTGATAATTTCAATGCCTGAAACCGGAAATGACGCTGCTTATGGACTTCACGAGGAGACAGGGCTTAGATGGGAGAGAGCTACAAGAAGACATAGATTCGTGACTGAAAGAGCCTTCATTCTCCTTCCGCATGAAAGATTCAAGACAATAGATAAAAAAATAAACATTATAGGCGAGAAAGTGAAGGGGAAAAAGGTAATAGTAATTGATGACAGCATTGTAAGAGGCGACACAACACGAGTTATCGTTGAGAAGCTCAGAAAGATGGGCGCGAAGAAAGTTTACATTTTCGTAACCTTTCCAAGAATAGTTGGGCCATGCTTCTATGGAATAGACATGGCGACCTATGGCGAGCTGATAGGCTCGAAGCATACACCTGAGGAAATCGCAAAGATAGTTGGCGCCGACGCGGTTAGGTATCAGTCGATTGAAGGATTTGTTAAGGCTACCGGCATGAGAAGAGACGAGCTTTGCCTTGGATGCATAACCCGCAAATATCCCACTCCGCTGGCGCAGCAACTCGCCGACAAAATGTATAAATGGTTCATGAGGGGCTACAAGGAAACTGGCAGAATATACGAGGCTGTAGACTTAACCGAGACCAGAAGCCTATGCAGTAAACGTTAACAATACAAGCCAGAATAAATTCAAAAGAAAATAGCAATTAGAGTTGTGGTTCTAATGGAGAAAGTAGGCATACTAGTTGTTTCTTATGGCGCAAGAGCAGTAGCCATGATCGATGCATTCGTTAGAAGCCCAAACTATAATGTCAAAATCTATGTTGCAGACAAGCAGAAAAATCCCTTCAATGCAAAAGTGGCGGCTGAACAAGCAGTTATTCCAGACCTAAACGTAAATGACATTTTAAAGTTCGCTGAAAAGCATAAGGAAGAAATAGATTTCGGAATTGTGGGGCCTGAAAAGCCGATAATTAATGGTATACGAGACATAATTGAGGAAAAGCTTGGCATACCAATGATATGCCCAACCAGGCAGTATGCGATTGAAGGAAGCAAAGTTACGCAAAGAAGACTGTTCGAAAAAGTTGTGCCAGAAGTTAATCCAAAATTCAAGGTTTTCGACCCAAAAAACTACAAGAGCATAGAAGAAGTAAAAAGAGACGTCTATGCATGGCTGAATGAATTAGACAATCAAGTTGCCGTTAAGCCGGACAAGCCGGCAGCCGGAAAAGGAGTCGGAGTCTGGGGCGACCACTTCAACACCCGCGAACAACTATTCGAACATTTCATGGCCAACTTCCAGCATGGACCAGTAATAATTGAAGAGAAAATTGAAGGAGAAGAATCAAGCTTTCAAGCCTTCTGCGACGGGAGGCACCTTGTGCCACTGCCGGAAACTAGAGACTATAAAAGAGCCTTCGACGGCGATAAAGGGCCGAACACGGGCGGAATGGGCTCCTACAAGGATAAGGGCAGCAACCTACCATTCTTGACTGAAGCGGACAGAGAAAAGGAAATAGAAATAGTCAGCAAAATCTTCAACTATTTACGCGGAAACAGCGAAAACTCAGCTTTGCGAGGAATACCCTTCTATGTAGCCTTCATACATACCGGAAAGGGACCAAAAATACTTGAAAACAACAGCCGACCAGGCGACCCAGAAATAATTAACATACTACCATTACTGAAGGATGATTTCGTGGATATATGCTATAAGATTCTGGACGGAAACCTAACCAGAGTTGAGGTTGAAGAGAAAGCTTCAGTCGTCACCTATAAGGTGCCGCCGAACTATGGAGGCTTCATGGAGACATATCCGCAACTTGTGAAAAAGGAGGAAATCGGAACTCCTGTTGACCTAAGCCAAGCTTATAGGCTTAATGAAAAGTATGGCGATAACATCCGCGTTTATCCAGCTTCAATGGAGATTAGAAACGGCGAAACGTACGCTTTAAGGTCTAGGGCTGTCTGCGTTGTTGGAATATCCGAGAGCATCGAAGAAGCGAGGAGGATTTCGCTTGAGGGAATAAAAGCCATAAGGGGAGGCGCATTGTGGCATAGAACCGACATAGCCTCAAAGGAACATATTGAAAGAAGCATAAGGCATATGGAGGCTTTGAGGCGTAGGGCTTGAATGGAAAACGCATATTCATAACCGACTGCGAAGGCCCAATATCAAAAAACGATAATGCCTTCGAGCTTGCAAGCCAGTATATTCCGCATGGAGAAAAATTCTTCAAGCTAATAAGCAAATACGATGATGTCTTAGCCGAAGTTTTGAAAAGGCCTGGCTATAAGGCTGGAAACACTCTAAAGCTTATCCTACCCTTCTTAAAGGCCTACGGAGTTACAAGCCAAAAAATGAGGGAATACTCAGCCAAGAATATCCTTTTGGTTCCAGGCGCGAAGGAAACGCTTCAATACGTGAAAAGCATTATGCCAGCCTACATTGTAAGCACAAGCTACGAACCATACATCCATGCGCTTTGCAACCTAACAGACTTCCCAAATGAAAATGCATACTGCACAAAAGTCGACATAGACAAGTATCCGTTAAGCGAAGATGAAAAGAAGGTTCTGATTAGGCTGGCTGAAGAAATAGCCGCCATGCCCATGATTGAAATTCCAGAGGGTGCTTCATCCCTCAACGACTTTTCAGAAAGTGATAGACAAGTAATTGAAAGACTTGACCAGATTTTCGCCGAAGTCTCAAAGATGCGATGCGGCCAAATCTACCGGGAAGTTGAGCCTATAGGAGGAATTGAGAAGGCTAAGGCAGTCAAAGAAATAGCAGCCAAAAATGAAACAGAAATTTCCAACATAATCTATTTTGGCGATAGCATAACTGATGTTGAATCATTCAGACTTGTGAAACAAAATGATGGTTTAACTATTTCTTTCAATGGAAATGAGTATGCCGTGAAAGAGGCTGAAATAGCCGTTCTCGCCGAACACACGATTCCAATTTCAATTTTAGCCGAAATCTTCAATTTATATGGAAAAGAGAAGGCATTAGAAGCCGCCAAGAACTGGAATCCCAAAACTCTTCGGAATCTTCAGATAAATTCAACCTTGCTTAACAAATTGAAGAATGTTGAAGAAAGATATTTCATTAAAGTCGAATTGATAACCGACGAGAATAGAGAAAAGTTATGCAGGGAAAGTAGTGTTTTCCGTAGGAAGGTTAGAGGAGAAAAAATTGGAGAGTTGGGATAAATGAGCGAAAAAATTGAGGATACATATGCGGAAGCTTTCGATGGAATATACTGCCGAGTAATCGTGACTGCGGATGACGAAGAGATTTTGCGGAAAGCAGCTGAAGACGCCACGGCTACACCTTCTATAGTGATTGGAAGAACAGAGGGAGGAATAGAAAAGTGGTTGAGTGAGCATGAGACTCCTGACGGAAGAAAGGGCGTAATACTGCAGTTTTGGGGAGGAATAGACGAAAGAAAACCAATTGAAGAATCCGTCAAAAAATTTGAAATAGAACTTTCCTACAGAATACGCCAAGACATTCTCGTAAAGCCCTTCACAGCCTTATTTGACGCTTCAGTTAATCCCGTTGGAAAGCTGGATATGATGGAGCGTGTAGGCCATTGCGGAGACGGCTACGAATGGGAGGAGCAACGCTACGGCCGAAAAATGATAATTGTCCCAATAATGGTTCCAGACTTCCAAATAGAACGATATTTGGGCTATGGAATAGGCATTATGGGAGCAAACTTCTGGTACATGTGCAAAACGAAAAAAGCAGTGATGGATGCGGGAAGAAAGGCGTTAAAGGCAATAAGCCAAGTTGAAGGAGTCATAGCTCCCTTCGAAATTTGCTCGGCTGGCTCAAAGCCTGAAACAAAGTTTCCATGGATAGGCCCAACAACAAATCATCCGTACTGTCCCTCCCTAAAGTCTAAATTAGGCGCAGAATCAAAGGTTCCGGAAGGCGTAGGCTATATTCCAGAAATAGTCATAAATGGGATTTCGCTGGAAGCTGTCAAAAAAGCCATGAAGGCTGGAATAGAGGCTGTTCTGACGCATCCAGACGTATTGAAGGTTTCGGCGGGAAATTATGGAGGAAAGCTTGGAAAACACAAGATATACCTTAGAGAGTTGTTCAAATGAAAAGGTTTGATGCCGTAGGCTTCGGCGCATTAAATGTGGATAAACTCTACAAGGTTAATAGAATAGCACATGAAGATGAAGAAAGCTTTGTTAAGGAAATTTTCGAGGCTTGCGGAGGCTCAGCAGCAAACACAATAGTGGGATTGGCAAGACTAGGCTTAAAAACCGGCTATATTGGAAAAGTTGCTAGGGATAGGGAAGGAAATCTCCTCCTAGAAGAATTCGAAAGGGAAGGAGTCGACACTTCGGGAATAATAGTTGCAGAGAAAGGCCACAGCGGAACCGTTCTAGGATTCGTAGACGAGAAGGGTGAAAGGGCACTCTATGTGGCGCCTGGCGTAAACGACGAAATAGAATTCGAGGAAATAAACACAAGCTATGCTGAAAGCGCTAGAATTCTACATCTAACATCATTTGTTGGGGAAAAACCATTTAGGGCGCAAAAAAGGCTTCTCGAAGCAATTTCGAAGGATGTCCTTGTAAGTTTTGATCCCGGAACCCTATATGCAAGAAAGGGACTTGAAAAGTTGAAGCCTATCCTCGAAAGAGCCTACATAGTTCTTCCAAGTAAGGATGAAATTGAGCTTATTGCTGGAAAAAGCTTTAAGGAGGCAGCCAAGCTTCTTTTGGGACTTGGAATAAGCATAGTCGCAGTCAAACTCGGCGAGAAGGGCTGTTATGTTACAGATGGAAAGGAGGAATATTTCATTGAAGCTTTTAGAGTCAAGGTTGTGGATACCACTGGTGCGGGCGACGCCTTTGACGCCGGCTTCCTTTATGGACTGCTGAAAGGAAAAGACCTTTACGATTGTGGAAGATTGGGCAATTTTGTTGCAAGCAGATGCATAGCCAGCATGGGCGCAAGAACCGGACTGCCTAGGCTTTCAGAGCTTAAAGAAGCTGGATTCTAAAATTTACGCTCCAAATATTCTATTACGGATTCGAAGATTAATTTTCCATCAGCATACTCCGGAACCCTCTCAAGCCGAGTCCAGTCGGGCAACTGCCAGCCATAGAAAGCCCTTTCCGGATGGGGCATCAACCCGAAAATTGTTCCAGATGGGTTGCATATTCCCGCAATATCATAGAATGAGCCGTTTGGATTCTCCGGATAATTTCCATTCGCATAGGCTCCGTCTTTGCGGCAGTATCTGAATACAAGCTGGTCGCTGTCTATGAGCTTTTCTAAAAATTCTTTCTCCTTCTCCTTTGGAAATAGGAATCTGCCTTCAGAATGGGCAACTGGAATTCTCAGAACACTATTCTTCATTATCTTTCTTGTAAAGACGCATTTTCCACGATTTTCATTTTTTAGGTAGACCCATCTACAATTGTAGCCGGGTGGAAAGTTTGTTGCTAGTGCGGCTTGAGGATACTCGCTTATTCCATCAAAGCCAGGTAATAGCCCAGCCTCAACTAGCACTTGGAAGCCATTGCAGATTCCAAGTATTGGCCTTTCTTCCTCAACGAAGGTTTTTATTTCCTTTTCAAGTTTCGCTATGAACCATTTTGCCCATATTGCTCCGGCTCTAACATAATCTCCATAAGAGAAGCCTCCTGGAAAAACAAGTAAATCGTAATCTAGAAGATTTCTTTCCCTCAATAGTCTGTTGAAGTGGATTATTTCCGCTTTTACCCCTAAATCATTGAATGCTCTGCCAGTTTCTAAATCGCAGTTTGTTCCGCCAACCCGCAGAATACAAACTCTAATTTCTTCTCTCTTCATTTTTAGCGCCCCAGATAGCTTCTCCAATGTTCAAGCAAATCGTCTAGGTCGGCTTCGACAACAACTCTTCCGTCCAAGCCATAAATGCAAAGATTCCGCGTCTTAACAACTTTGCCTATTTCAGCATGAGGAATCATTTGCATTAACTTCTCGAACTCCTCTCTGCGTGAACCATCCACTTCGATTAAAAATCTGCTGTTTGACTCTGAAAAGAGTAGAAAATCGTTTCTTTCAATTTTTTCTCCAGTCGGAACTTTTTCTAGGCTTATTTCTAAGCCGTATCCGCCAGTGAATGCCATTTCCGCCGCTGCAACGCCAAGTCCGCCCTCAGAAAGGTCGTGGCAAGCCTTTACAAGTCCAGAATCAATTGCCTTGATAACAGTATCCATTATTTTTTTGGCTTTTTCAACCCTAACCTTCGGAACACTTTTCCCTAAAAATCCCTTAAGCTTGTAGTATTCTGAGCCGCCAAGCTCTGCGTAGGTTTCTCCAACTATATAAATTGGATTGTTAGGCTCTTTTAGGTCAATTGTTACTGCCCTTCTTATGTCGGGTATTATGCCTACCGCCGTTATTAGTAGGGTTGGTGTGACTGGGCCTAGCGGAGATTCGTTGTATAGGCTGTCTTTTCCTGAAATGAATGGTGTCTGATATGCCTTTGCAAAGTTGTAGCATGCTTGGCATGCGCGTAGTAGTCCGCCCATTCTGTCTGGTTTTTCGGGATTTCCCCATGTGAAATTGTCTAGTAGGGCTATTCTTCTTCCGCCTACCGCTACATTATTTCGTATGGCCTCGTCTATGGCTGAAGCTGCCATCCAGTATGGGTCTATCTTTCCATAGTTTGGGTTCATTCCACATGAGATGACTACGCCTTTCCATGAATTGTCGAGAGGCTTTAAAACGGCGGCGTCATTCGGCCCAGCAAGCTCGCCTTGGAGAGGCTTTATGGCTGTGTTCCCCTTAACTTCATGGTCATAGGTGCGTATTACGGGTTCTCTGCTTGCAATATTGGGCGAAGCAAGCAGACGCAGCAAATCCCTAGTTAATTCTTTAGGTTCTGGAATTTTTGGCTCTTCTAAGATGGGAGGTTTCCATTCAGCCCTTCTAACCGCTTTTGGAGGCTGAAAAAGAAATGGAACTTCAAGTTCCGCGACAAGGTAACCGCTATAATAGATTCTTAGTATTTTGTCTTCTGTATATTTTCCAATCGGCGTGGCTTCAACATCTTCCTCAGCGAATATTTCTAGGACTTCCGAGAGATTTTCTTCTGGAACTGCGAGAAGCATTCTTTCTTGGGACTCTGAAACGTAAATTTCCCAAGGCGCCATTCCGGGATATTTTAGCGGAACCTTTTCGAGTTCAACTTTTGCTCCTAAGTTGAAGCGGTTGGCCGTCTCGCCTATTGCACTTGATAGGCCTCCTCCTCCCAAATCGGTTATTGCAGAGCCGAGTTTTCGATCTCTAACCTTTATTATTGCTCTTTTCAGCTTTTCCTCCTCTATGGGATTGGCTATTTGAACAGCTGGCCTAGAAACTTCTTCTGATTTTTCCGTTAGCTCCGCAGAGGCAAAAGTTACGCCATGTATGCCGTCCCGCCCAGTTTTTCCGCCAGCAAGCAAAATTATGTCGCCAGCCCTAACATTTCTAACATACTTATCCTTTGGAAGCAGACCTATGCATCCGCAGTATACTACAACGTTTCCAACATATCCTTCATCGAAATAGATTGCGCCATTTACCGTCGGTATCCCCATGTTGTTGCCGTAGCATCCGATTCCGGCGACCACTCCCCTGAATAGATATTTTGGATGCTTAACTCCGGCTGGAAGCTTCTCATACTCATAGTCTAATGGGCCAAAGCATAAGACGTCGGTGCATGCGATTGGATCTGCCCAAACGCCGAGTATGTCGCGGATTACTCCACCTACGCCTGTGGCTGCTCCTCCGAAGGGCTCAATTGCTGATGGATGATTGTGGGTTTCAACCTTAACTGCGATTGCATAGCCATTCTCGAATTCTATTATTCCCGCGTTGTCTTCGAAAACTGAGATGCACCATGGCGGGTTCAATTCTTTTGTGGCTTTAAATATGTAGGTTTTGAAGAGGCTGTCTATTTCGCCTTTATCTGTTATTATCTTCCCCTTGAATGTTTTATGGTAGCAGTGTTCAGACCATGTTTGACCTATTGTTTGAAGCTCAACATCCGTAGGGTTCCTTCCCTTTCTGATGAAATATTCTTTGACGGCTTTCATCTCTTGAAGATTCAAGCCTATTCCGAGCTCTTGGCTTATCTGCATTAATTCCTCATCGTTCGCCTCTAGAAGGTTTATTTCGTAAAGTTCAAATGGAACATTTTTTCGGATGTAAAGGGTCATTTCAATTCCTCAATTATAAATTTGTAGTCATCCTTTGTTGGATTCGCCAATAGCCGCCTACACATTTCATCAACCATTTTTTCGGCTTCCGCCTTTGATTCTGCCTCAAGAATGGCTGTGTAAACCTTGCTTACATTAACTTTCTCAACTGGATAGTTTAGTT
>CAYXFE010000004.1:0-17821 GCA_964464195.1 uncultured Candidatus Bathyarchaeia archaeon | reverse complement strand
ACCATGTTTAATAGGCCTTCGCTAACATTCTCTCCTTTAATCAGGCCTTTGGCCGCGTCGCGAACCGACATGCAGATGGCCGGATAATTATTGGTAGTTGCCACTATCAAGTTTACATCCTTGATTAAGCCGTCTTGGTCAAGCTTGTAATGATGGATAAGTGTTCCCCTTGCAGCCTCAACTATTCCCACGCCTTCTCCGGGCTCGCCGACTGGATTACGAATGTTCTGGCTTGTTATTTCCGGGTCTTTGACCAGTTCTACGGCTCTTTCAGCCGCGTATAGTATTTCAATTAACCTTGCCCAGTGGAAGGCAAGCGTTGAGTGAACAGGCCTTCCTAATGTTTCGTACATTCGCTTATACTCTTCATTCGCAAGCGGAGTCGCCATTCCATCGGCCGCGTTTAATCTTCCAAGCGGGCCTACACGGTAGATTCCGCTTTCCGGCCCATCAACGAAGCCTTTCCATCCAATCTTCTTCAAATATGGCATCTTCACGTAGGTCCATTCTTCAACATGTTCTTCTATTACGTCTAGGTATTCGCTTGGAGCAAACTTTACAAATTCGTTGCCGTTCGGATCGGTTACGCGAACCTTTCCGTCATAGAAGTTTACGTGATTATTCTCGTCTACTAGGCCCATATAATAAGTTTTAAGCGTATAATAGTCGCTCTTAATCATGTCAACATATTTTGTGTTTCCAAGCACAATATCATGGAAAAGCTTCAACGAAAACTTTGCAAACTCGACGCATGATTCGGCCATTTTGAGAATTTCATCTCTCTCCTCTTCGGTTAAGGGCTTAGAAATTCCGCCTGGCAATCCGCAGACTGGATGAGTAGCCTTGCCGCCGATTATCTCTATTATTTTTTGGCCGTAAGCCCTATGCCTAATAACCTGCTTGCCAACGTCTAGGCCAGCCTTTTTGATTACGCCGAGAATGTTTCTTTCTGCTGGTGGCGCCTCTGGGCCAACTATGAAGTCCGGCCCGCCCAAATAGTAGAAGTGTAGTATGTGGTCGTAGATCATGTAGCCGCAGTACATGAGTTCTCTAAGCTTTTTGGCTGCCGATGGAGGCTCTACATTAAAGCATGCGTCTAAGGCTTTTGTAGAAGCCATGTGATGGGCTACTGGGCAGACTCCGCAGATTCTACTCGTTATCTGAGGCATAAGCTCAGCTCTTCTTCCAATACAGAATCTTTCAAAGCCTCTAAGCTCTGGAATCTGCAAGTAAGCGTTTTCAACCGCTCCCTGCTCATTCAAGAAAATCGTTATTTTTCCATGCCCCTCAAGTCGCGTTATCGGATTTATGACTATTTCCTTCATTTCCGCATAACCCTCCTATTAATAATCGATGATGGAAGAGAATACAGATAGAACGTGCCGATTGGGTCCTTAATTTGCTCAATTAGCTTTTCAGCTTCCATATAGGCTTCCTTCTCGTTTTCTAGACCCAATATTGAGGCTAAGGCGCTTATCATGGCTGCTCCCTGCTCCGGCGAGTTGGGACACGGCCCACCGCAGCCAGTGCATGGCATATTCGCCTTTATGCATCTTGCTCCGCATCCACCCCGCGTGGCTGGCCCCATACAGATTATTCCTTGCTCAAGCAAGCATTTCTCTGGGTCCGGCGTAATCTCATATGGGCGGTAAATGCGTGAAATCTTCTTTTCCGACTTCTTTCTGGGACACTCGTCGCAGACGGATTTTAGCGGTGCAAGAACTGTGCCTTTAGGCGGAAGCTCTCCTTTGGCTATTACTTCTAATGCGTAGAGTGTTCTTTCTACTGCTGGCGGGCATCCTGGCACATAGTAGTCAACTTCTACTGTTTGGTCTAAAGTCTTTACTGTATCGTAAAAGTCTGGTAGTTCAAGTTCTCCTTCTGGAACTTTCACGCGGGTTCTTGGTAGAACCTTGTTTGGATTTACCGTTGAGAATGTTTGTATGTAGGCTTTTTCGAAAATTTCTTGCTTATTTGATAGGTTTGCTAGTCCGGGTATTCCGCCAATGTATGAGCATGCGCCATAAGCGATTAGAATCTTTGATTTCTGTCTCAGTAGCTTAGCCATATATTCTTGTTCTTCTGTTCTTATGGCTCCGTTGAAGAAGCATACGTCTATGTATTTGTCTGGCATGTTTTCAACATCTTTGTATTTGATGTCCATGGCTACTGGCCAGAAGACTATGTCGGCTATTTGCACTACGTCCAGTATTTTCTCGTCTATGTCCAAAACTGCTATTTCGCATCCTCCGCAGCTTGCAGCCCAGTAGAAGGCAAATTTAAGCTTCTTTTTCTCCTCAGCCATTACTCTTCTCTCCTAAATTTGTTCAAGAAGTTGGGTGGGTTTTACTCTAAGCTCGTTTATTGCTAGTTCTTCTGGTGAGAAGCCCATGGCTAAGCCTAGCAACTGCGGATAATGCAGTACTGGTATGCCAATCTTGGTGTTGAATGTTCTTTCTATTCTCGGCTGGTTTAGGTCGTACATCATGTGGCAGAAGGGACAAACCGTAATTAACGCTTGGGCGCCAACCGCCATAATATGGTCAAGCTTTTCCTTCGCCATCTGGAACGGAATAGCCTCATTCACGCCTATTATTGGGTTTCCGCAGCATTCAGCCTCATCCATATAGTCTAGGCATTTTGCGCCAGTAAGCGCTATAAGCTGCTTCAGAAGCTTCGGATCTTCCGGATCATCCTTCCCAATAATCTTCTTTGGTCTTACAATGTGACAGCCAGTATGCTGCGCCACACGCAAGTTTGTTAACGGCTTTTTAACTGCATTCTTTATCTTCTCAAAGCCCACATCTTCAACCAATACGTGGACTAGATGCTTGACTTCGATTGTTCCCTTAAATTCCATTCCAAACTCTTTCAAATAGCCATTAATCTTTTCTCTCTCTTCCTTGTCTTCTTTTAAAGTTTTATTCGCCTTGTGGAGTGTTCCGAAGCATCCATTGCATAGGGTGAGAATGTTTAGGCCTTCTCTTTCGGCCACGCATAGGTTTCTTGCAGCCAAAGTCAGCATTGTGTCGTGGTCTATTGGGTCCATTGGGAATCCGCAGCAGTTGTATTCCGGCATTTCAACAAGTTCTACGCCGAGTGCCTGCAGAACTTTTCTCGCTGAGATTTCGTAGCTTGAAAGTCTGTATGGGATTACGCAGCCAAGGAAGATTAGGTATTTGGGTTTTTCCTCCGCCATTTTACTCCACCTTCTCGAATGTTTCACAGCTTTCAAGAATCTTTGCGAGTCCAGTTAATTGGAAGACTTTGGCTATTTCATCCGGCTTGGTCTTTGGAAGAGGCGGCAATCCAGCCTGCTCTCTTCTTCTGATTCTTGATTCTGGAATTAAGTAAACGAACCCGCTTTTCATGAGGTTTCCGGCTAATTCCTTATAGACTAATGGCATAGAATTAGTATGCTTCACAGACAGGTTTCTTAGAACCCGTATAACGTTGGCGACTTCAACATCTTGGGGGCAATGGTCAATGCATGTGTAGCATGTTGTGCATATCCACAGATGCTTATCGGAGAGAATTCTGTCTTTTAGGCCAAGTTGAACCATACGAGCTATTCTTCTCGGCCTGTAGAAGTCGCTGAAGCGTGCTACTGGACAGTCAGCTGTGCATGTTCCGCATTGGAAACAAAGCATGAGTTTTTCTGCGCCGTGAATCTTAGAAATTTCATACTTGAATTTCGGCTTTAACTCTTCAGCCTTAATAACCTGAACTGTTTCAGACATTAGCTTTTCCTCCAGCCTTTAAAGGATTAGGGCCAAGCTTCTTGATTTCTTCCACCATTTCCTTTATAATTGTTGCGAATCTGTCGCCTTCGGAGGCTGAAACCCACTCTATACGTAGTCTTTCGGGCTCTATTCCAAGCTCTTTTAGAACTTTCTTAAGCAGCAAAACTCTCCTTAATGCCTTAAAGTTTCCAGTTAGGTAGTGGCAGTCTGACGGTAGGTGGCAGCCCGCAACGAGCACGCCGTCGGCGCCATTCTTAAAGGCTTCCAGTATAAATGCCGGGTCTACGCGTCCGCTGCACATGACTCGTATAATTCGGATGTTTGGCGGATACTGTATTCTGCTTACTCCAGCTAGGTCGGCGCCAGCGTAGGCGCACCAGTTGCATAGAAATCCAATTATTTTTGGTTCAAATTCTTCTTTTTTCTCTTTAACTTCTAATTTTTGTTCTGTCATGCGGTTACCTCCTTTCCGCTTAATAGGGCTCTAATTTGGGCGAAAATCTGCTCGGTTGTGAAGTGTTGAGGCGTAATCGCCTTGGTTGGGCATGCTGAGCCGCAGACTCCGCAACCTTTACATAAGGCTTCGATTACATGCGCAACCATTTTTCCGTCCTCTAGCTCCTTCATTTCTATGGCGTTGTAGGGGCATAAGCTCTCGCATATGCGGCATCCGCTGCATAAGTCTTCATTTACGTGGGCTATTGCGCCTTCCATTTCTAATGCTTTCTTGGATAGAATTATTGCTGCTCTTGCCGCTGCTGCGCATGCTTGTGCGATGCTTTCCTCAACGTATTTTGGTGAGTGAGCTAGGCCGCATAGGAATACACCGTCAGTTTGGAAGTCGACGGGTCTAAGCTTCATGTGGGCTTCTAGGAAGAATCCGTCCTTTGTTAATGGAACCTTCAGCATTCCAGCCAGCCGCTTGTTGTCTGGATTTGGAATTGTAGCAACGCTTAGCACAAGCAAGTCGGGATTTAACGGAATCCAAGAGTCTAGTAGTGGTTCCCAAGCCAAAACTTCAAGTTTTCCATTTTTAACTGACACTTGAGGCTTATGCTCATCATCATACCTTATGAACGTAACTCCCAATCGTGAAGCTTCGCGATAATATTTCTCGTAGAATCCGAAAGTTCTAATGTCCTTGTAGAGTATGTAGACTTCAGCCTGCGGATTCAACTCCTTAATTTTTAGAGCGTTCTTAATTGCTTGTCCGCAGCATATTCTTGAACAGTTAGGTCTTTCAGGCGTTCTGGAGCCTACGCATTGAATCATAACGACTTTTTCGGCGTTAAATTCTCCCTTTGCCAGTTTTTCCTCAAGTTCACGCTGGGTTAAAACTCGCGGGTCCTGTCCATAAAGGTATTCTTTCGGCTTGTATTCTTCGGCTCCAGTCGCCACTATGATGACTCCGTGGTCGATTTCCTTGGTTTCGCCGTTCATTTTGATTAGGGTTCTGAAGTTGCCGATATAGCCAGTTATGTCAGCTATTTCCGCGCCCAGGTAAACGTGTATCTTATCATTATTCATAACTTTGCTTACTAATTCTTTGAGCTTTTCCTGCGGATCTTCCTCTTTATCCAGTAAATAGTATATGTGCCTTAAGTGGCCGCCTAGCTCCTTCTCTTTCTCCACTAAGTGAACTTCGAAGCCTTGATTTGCAAGTTCAAGGGCTGCAACCATGCCGGAGAGACCTCCGCCTATCACTAGTGCGGCTGGCGTGATGGGAATTTGCGGCTTTGACAACGGCCTAAGAAGTCTGGCTTTGGCTACTGCTGAATGGACAAGTTCTTTAGCCTTTTCAGTTGCCTTTTCAGGCTCGTGCATGTGAACCCAGCTGCATTGGTCGCGTATATTTGCCATTTCAAATAGATACTCGTTTAATCCCGCCTCGCGTAGGGTTTCTCTAAATAATGGTTCATGCGTTCTTGGCGTGCATGAAGCTACAACCACGCGGTTGAGTTTGTGCTCAATGATTTTCTCTCGAATTCTTCTTTGGGTGTCGGCTGAGCATGTGTATAGGTTGTCTTCTGCATATACAACGTTTGGCAAGGTTTTCGCATATTCGACTACTTCTGGAACGTTTACTATACCGCCTATGTTTATGCCGCAGTGACAGATGAAAACGCCTATGCGCGGTTCTTCCTTGCTTACGTCTCTTTCAGGCGGAATCTCCTTCGTTGCAGTTAGTTTTCCTCTTTCAGATGCAATTATGCTTGCTGCTTTGGCTGCTGCTCCGCTTGCCTGAGCAACGCTTTCCGGAATGTCCTTTGGCGCCTGGAAGGCTCCGCAAACATATATGCCCGGCTTTGAGGTTTCTATCGGATTGAACGTGCTTGTCTTGCAGAACTTATACTCGTTAAGGTCTATCCCTAGAACTTCAGCTAGCTTTTCAGCCTCTTTGGTCGGCCGCATTCCAACTGAGAGGACAACCATGTCAAATTCTTCTTTCTTCGGATTTCCATTCTCATCAACATAATGAACTATTAGGTTTCGAGTTTCTGGAACTTCCTCAACTCTTGAAACCCTTGAACGGACAAACTTTACGCCGTGCTCTTCTTGTGCTCTCAAGTAGTAAAGTTCAAAGTCCTTTCCATAGGCTCTTATATCCATAAAGAATATTGTGCAGTCTAGGCCGGACTGATGCTCCTTGGCTATGACAGCCTCCTTAATGGCGTACATGCAGCATGCGGCGGAACAATAATTGTTCCCAACTTGAACGTCTCTAGAGCCTACACATTGGATAAAGGCTATTTTCCTTGGAATTTCACCGTCTGAGGGCCTAAGAACCATTCCGCTGTAGGGGCCGGAAGCGCTTAATATTCGTTCGAATTCTATGCTTGTAACAACGTTTGGATAACGTCCATAGCCATACTCGCTTTTCAGCCTAGCATCGAAAGGTTCGAATCCCGGCGCCAGTATGATTGAGCCTACTTTGAGGGTTACTATGCTGTCTTGCTCTTCATAATTGATGGCGTTCGCCTTACAAACTTCTTTGCATGTTCCGCATCCAATGCATTTTTCACGGTCAATCATGTATTTTAGCGGAACAGCCTGCGGATAAAGCACATAAACGGCTGAGCGTTCACTTAAGCCCTGATTATACTCGTCTATTGCTTCTACTGGACATTTTTGGGCGCAGATTCCGCAGCCATTACATTTGTCCTCGTCAATATAGCGAGCCTTACGTAGAATTTTAACTTCAAAGTTTCCCGCTTCCCCGCTTAGGCCGACAACCTCCGCGTTTGTAATAAGCGTTATGTTGGGATGTCTACCAGCAGCAACAAGCTTCGGAGCCAAAATGCACATTGAACAGTCGTTTGTTGGAAATGTCTTGTCAAGCTGGGACATCACGCCTCCTATGGCTGGCTTCTTATCAATCATGTATACCTTAAAGCCCGAATCAGCCAAGTCAAGCGCAGCCTGTATTCCGGCTACTCCTCCACCAACAACTAGAACTGCTCCAACCTTTTCATTCGCCATATCTAAACCTCCAACGCCTTATAAAGCGGGGTCTGCCCCTCAACGTGGTCAAGTGCAAGCATGCCCCTCCTACGGAGAGTAACAACATGCCGCAGAACTATGGATGGATCCATATTGAAGGATGCTGCAGCTTCCTTTACTGAAATTGGCCTTTTTCTGGCCATTAGATAAATCTTATAACGGACAAGCTCGGCGTTTAGAACTTCATCAATCAGCCGCTCATACTCTTCTGGAGAAATTCTTTCTCCATAAACATTTACTCCTTCCGTTAGCATTCTTTCCCTTCCGCCCAGAAGTCTAGCTCTGAAAGCAGCCGCCACATTCTTAGCTGCAGAAACTGCCAGCAGCAAGTTTTCATCTGTTCTTTCGGCTAGTGGAGACCGTCCGCATTTCTGGAGTTGAATTGCAAAATCGTTTAGGATTTCTTCCAGCTTAAATTCTGCCTGTGGAGAGTACAGCCTCATATCTAGGCGTTCAGGCTCCAAACCGGCCATGCTCAAGAGCTTCTTTAGCAGTTTAAGCATGTGCTCTGCATAGACATTTCCTTCAACAAAGTGGCAGTCTGGCGGCGTGCAGCCAATTAGGAGTATTCCGTCCATTCCCTTCTCTAAGGCTTCTAAGACTGCTACTGGATCAACTCTGCCGAGGCATCTCACCCTCGCAATCCTTGCTTCATATGGAACCGGACTTTCCTGACTTACAGTTGAAACTTGCTGTTGGCTAAAGGCCCAATTGCATAGGAAACATCCAATTTTTAATTTCTCGCTCATTTTAGCTTCCTCCTAGAATGCAGCTTAAAATCCGCTCGTTTGTGTAGGTTTTCATTTCTATTGCTTGTTCTGGACATCTGGCAGCGCAGATTCCGCATCCCTTGCATAATTCCTCATCTACTTGGGCTACTCCCTGCTCGTTTTTGGATATTGCCCCATATGGACAGACAAGTATGCATGTTCCGCATCCACTACACTTGTTCTCATCTATGATGGCCTTTTCTTCTTCGCAGAAGTCGGTTTTCGCTAGACATTCTGAGCATGGGCCGCATTCGAGACATCTGAAAGCCTCAAACATAGCATTACGCTTGACCTCTTCAAGATATCTAGAAACTTCTTCGAAACTCAGTCTGGGCTTTACTTCAGGCGCCTCATACCTCCGCGGCTTCTCAGCCAGCCTAGACCAGTCCCTAACCCATGTAAACTCTTCGTAATTTTCCATTTTAGACAACAAATCTTCGCCGGACAAGTAGCGATGTATAGAGTATGCCGCTCGTTTTCCAGATCCCACAGCTTGAATAATGCTTGCCGGTCCGGTTGCAACGTCTCCGCCAGCGAAGACTCCGGGAATGTTTGTTTCTAGAGTGTCCGGATTAACCGATATTAAGCCGTATTTGTTGGCGATTTGGCTTGGAATACATGATTTTTCTGGAACTTGCCCTATCGCCGGAATAACTGTGTCTACTTCGTATAGGTGTTCTGAGAAGCTTATTGGAATCGGCCTTCTTCTTCCGGTGGCATCGGGTTCGCCCAGCCGCATTCTTAAGCATTCTATTGCTGTTACTCTTCCGTTTTCGCCTATGATGCGTTTCGGAGCTACGAGGAAGTGGAATTCTATTCCTTCCTTTTCCGCAGCCCTAACCTCTTCTGGGAGGGCCGGCATCTCAAATCTGGTTCGGCGATACAGAATCATGACTCTTTCCGCTCCAAGCCTTTTGGCAGTTCTGGCGGCGTCTATGGCGCTGTTTCCTCCGCCGATGACGGCGACTTTTTTGCCTACATCCACATGCTTGCCCATATTGACTGCCTTTAGAAATTCGATTGCTGGAATTACTCCTTCAAGCTCTTCGCCTGGAACATTCATTTTTCGGCTTAGCTGAGTTCCAATCGCTATAAAAATCGCCTTGTACCCATCATTCTTCAAGCTTTCAATTGTTATATCCTTTCCAAATTCGATGTTTGTCCTTATTTCCACGCCTACGTCCACTATGTAGGCTATTTCATTTTCAACAACGAATTTCTCCAGCCTAAAGTCTGGTATGCAGTAGCGCATCATCCCGCCTGGCTCGGGCATTCTTTCAAAAACAGTTACTGGATAGCCAAGCTTTGCAAGTTCGTATGCCGCCGTTAAGCCTGCTGGTCCGGCGCCAATAACTGCTATTTTCTCGCTTCTGGTTTTGGGAACTGGCTCAGCCTTCACTCGGCCCTGCTCCCTTTCAATGTCGGCTACAAGCCTTTTTAACGCTCTAATTGCTACTGCTTGATCCACATTGACTCTGGAACATGCGTCTTCGCATGGACTGAAGCAGACTCGGCCGCATATTGCTGGAAAAGGCATATCTTTCCTTATAAGCTCAACTGCTTCGCGGAACATGCCCCTTTGAATCAGAGAAACATATCCTTGAACATTAACGTGGGCGGGGCATGCTGCACGGCATGGCGGCAGCTTCCTCTTACCTGAACATTCAGTGATTGCTTTTGTCATTTTTCAAACCAAACCTTTCCATTTTGCTAGAGTATGAATATGAATTGAATTAAGTTTCCCTTATTAAACTAATCTGAACTATATCTAATTGAAACCTAGCGCATGAAACAGAGAAATAGCAATAATTTTCTTTGGTTAATTTTTCGCGTGAATGTCAAGTTTTCTTGTAAAAAAGGAAGGGAAAGATTTTATTTTGTAGAAGGTTCAGTTACTTTGACTTCTTCGGCTTTTGTGAATTCTTCGATGGCTTTTAAGACGAACTGGGTGTACATGAATGCGGGGCCACCTGTCATCAGAATTGCTACGTAGCAGGCTTCCATTATTTCGTCCTTTGTTGCTCCAGCGTCTAACGCATTCTTTGTGTGGAAAGCTATGCACCATTTACACTTGGCAGCTACGGATAAAGCCACAGAAATAAGCTCCTTTGTCTTGGTATCTAACGCTCCTTTCTCCTCAACTCTTCGCAGGAAAACCATGAAGGGGCCTGCAAGTCTTGGATACATTTCGCCCATTTTTTCAACTAATTGATGCACTTCATCTAGCGTTGTTTTCATACTCATATTTTCATCCCCGACTTGAGTATTTACTATGTTAAGTTTGACATATAAACGTGTAGTATATATACTATAAATACTACAAAATGAGAAGCAGTTTATCTTCTTTGGAAGAGCCGTCCGCTTAAAGAGTTAAGCCATTCCTCATAATCAACATATGTTAAGAGATACGCCCTCTCCTTATCAAAATCCGAAGGCTCAATCGTAACTATCCAACCTTCCCCATAGGGATCCTCATTAATCAGGTAGGGTTGTTCTAAAACTTTCATGTTTACATTTCTTAATCTTCCACTTACGGGAGAATAAACAATAAACAATTTATTAGAGGTAGTTTCCAGCAAAGCTAAGGGTTCATTACGCTTTACTAACCGGTTAACGTTGCTTACTTTGATGTCAATTATGGTCTTAAGGCGATTTACGGCATATTCCGACAAGCCAACCTTTGCTTTTTCAGGGCAATTTTCAATCCAAACATGCTTACGAGTATACAACAGGCACAATCTTCTTTTCCAGATATTTTCAAGCAAATTTTGTATAGCTTCAGCTACAAATTCCGAAACGCAGATATAATAGCCATCTTCAACTAGTTTTTCTACTTTTTCAAGCAAATTTTTCGGAATGCTTACGGTTTGCCAGCCAATCATCAATTATCCCTTCAACTTTAACTTTAAATAAAAAGGAGGGAAGATTAGCTTCTCAGTCTTCCTTCCAGTTTGCTTACCCACCTATTATACTGCCTGGCGCTGAGCAATTCGCTCAGTTCTTTCTCAAGCGTTAACGAATTTTTAGGCTTTATCTCAACTATCCAGCCTTCCCCGTAGGGATCCTCATTAATCAGATGCGGGTCATCCTTTAAGGCTTCGTTAACTTTCACTATCTTGCCGCTGACTGGCGCGTAGAGATCGAACATAAACATCCATGTTTCAATTACGCCGAAGGGCTCCATTTGCTTGATTTCTGTTCCTTCAGGTTCTAGGTGAACGTGGGCGATTCCCTTTAGATGTCTCTGTGCGTAGTCTGAGACGCCTACTCTGATGTTTCCTTCTGGAGTTATCTGTGCCCATGTGTGCTTTGGACTGTATAGAAGCTGTTCAGGCTTTGCGAGGTATTCTTTACGTTTTTCAATGGGTATGCCTTCCATTCGCATAAGTTCTTCGAGGCGAAGTCTGATGGCCTCTGAGACGAATTCCGAGATGCTTCTGTATCGGCCTGTTCTGAGGATTTTTTCGATTTCCTCTATGAGTTCTTTTTTAATGCTTACGGTTTTCCATTCAGACATTTCTATTATCCTCCTTTAAGCTTGCATGATATATAGCATAAATAAATAATAAATACTTGATGCATATATAGTATATACTTAACGCAAACATAACATAAGAGCGAAATCTATATATACTAAATAATAGAAAATACTAGATAATACCAATTACAAGAGGAATCAATATGGAAGGAAGAAAGGTACAGAAAGTAGGCTATTCGACAATCACAGTGTCACTTCCAAGCAAATGGGTAAAACAAAACAAAATACGGCCAGGAGACTTAGTTTTCGTCTCAATTGAAAAAGATGGGACTCTAAGAATAATGCCGAGTCAAATTGCATTAAGGGAAGAAGCAGAAGAATACATAATCAACGCCGACGCATGCAGTGAACCAGGCATGGTTGAAAGAATAATAATTGGAAGCTACATACTTGGAAGAGACGTTATAAGAGTAAGTTCGCAATCCAGAATTCGCGGGGAATGCGTTCATGAAATTCGAAGAATAGTTCGAAAACTTATAGGACTTGGGATTTTGGAGGAAACCCCGAACCATATTCTTCTTCAATGTTCCATAGACCCAACAAAGTTTAAGCTCGACATGCTGATTAGAAGATTAGCCGTTGTCGCCTCAACAATCTTGTCAGACGCTCTTCAAGCTCTCCTTGAGGGAAATTATGCGATGGCTGAAGAAGCCATAAGCCGGGAAGACGAGGCGGATATGATCTATTATTTGGCTGTTCGACTTTTGCTTTCTGCCCAGATGAAGCCAGACATAGCCGAGCAAATCGGAGCAACAGATACACGTTTCATACCGGCCATACGGCTAATACTCCAATATTTGGAGCTAGTTGCGGATTACTCAGAAGACATAGCAAGGGAGGTTCTCGAACTTAAAATTTACAGGGACAAAGTTCCAAAAGATTTAATCAAAACCATTTTTGATATGGGTGAAATGACAAGAACCATCTTGGATAAAGCTGTTGACTGTCTATTCACCGGCGACATCAAAGTTGCAAACAGCCTGCTTCAGCTAAAGGAAACAATCGAAATTGAATGTAACAAGTTCCTGCAAGTCGCCCCAGTTGTGCCGCATCTAAGATCTATAGTTTCAACCCTTCAGAAAATTGCAGATAAAGGCGCCACCATAGCTGAAATAGCAATTAACCGATCCCTAGAGACCCATGGAAAGGGAGTTGATGAAATACTTCGCGTAGTGAAGCATGTGAGGCAGCTGCCAGTAGCGAAGTTTACAAAAGGCTAAATTTGCATCAAACTTACGTTACAGTAAGGGTAACAAGCTTAAAATAGGCTTAAGTATATAAAATATATACGGAGAAGATCATGAGTGATGAAACTGATTTTGAGGAAGCCCTAAAAAATATAGATATATTTTGTCGAGTTTTGGCCAAAAAATTGGCTGAGGCGGATAGAGACGACATTAAAGTTGAGCCGATTGAAAATCTTTTACGGAAAAAATCCGAAGTGGAGAAGTATGAAGAATCGGATTTGTCAAGAACCCTAATACCTCTTCCACATCTTGAAGAACCATTAGTCGATGTGGTTGAAGATGAAAGCTACGTTAAGGTTCTTATTCAATGTCGATGCGAAGAACAGAAAGTAACCGTTAACCCTCACGCGGATGGATTAGAAGTTTGTACAGACAGATGCCAAAAAGTAGCTTTACCAACAACTCGGCTAAAAATTAATGATATGATAGCCAGATGTTATCGAAACAAGGTTTTAGAAATAGTTATACCAAAATCGCTTTAGGCTGGGCTCACCCTCCTTTCTATTCTAATTCTACAAGACTCTTCTTCGGCACATTTTAGGCAAGTGTAAATTGTATCGAACTCCCTTTGAGACGGGTCGGAGGAGGGAACAAAATAAATTATGCATTCTTCTCCCTTCTTTATGGTTTTTCCACAACAATAACATTTGTGATTACTTAACGCTTTAACCTTCATTTTGAGTCACGAACTAATCTAGAAGAATGAAAACTATTAACGTTTTCTATGGTAAAAATAAAGTAAAGTTCGGGGATTTTATGTTAAGCCGATTCGGGCTTTTTCCGAGAGCTGGGCGAGTAGCCTCTTGGCGTTTCTTATGTTGCCTATCTCTTTTCTGCAGTTAGTGCATATTTGCATGGCTGATTTAAGTAAACTTCTAAACTCGCTGTAGGCTGGAACTTTCTCGTTTAACCTTTCAAGAGCCCATTTTATTTGGCGGTTAGGCACGAAATAGGCGCCGCATACAGCACATTTAAGCATGTCAACCTCATTTGATACATGCAGCAGATTTCTGTTATCTCCTAACATATGATATTCTCTGGTCAGTTTTATTGCCTCAGTTGGACATTCATCTTGGCAGAAACCGCAGAAAGTGCAATGCCCATAATTAATTTTAATCACGCGTTTCCCGTCGCCCTCAAGCAACTCAATGGCGTCTGAACTGCATATTTGGGCGCATGCACCGCATCCAATACATTTTTCGCTGTCAATTTCATGTTTACCCCTAAAACCTTCAGGCGTCATCCAGTAGTCTTCCTTCTCCTCTAGCGTCACGCCCAATGCTTTAGCTAATGCGGTTACAATTGCCTGCGGCCTTGGAGGACAACCCGGAACATAATAGTTGACTGGAACTATCATGTCTGCAGGCCCAGTCATTGGATAGCCTTTATCAAAAATTCCTTTGCTTACGGCGCAGTTTCCAACCGCCACAACAAGTTTTGGCGGCTTAAGTTTTTCATAGGCTTTCTTCAGTTCCTCCATTCCCTTAACGTTTATTCCGCCAGTTACCACTAGAACATTTGCCTCTTCCGGAGTGAAAACTACTTCTGCGCCGAGTTCTGCGAGTTTGTAGCGTGGAACTAAGCATTCTAATACTTGGACGTCGCAGCCGTTACATCCAGCCGACATGAAACGATATATGGAAATTTTTCCACTCATCCCCTATCTCTCCTACTTTAAAACCACCATTCTACGCTTACCGGTTTTCGCGTCTATTACGGCTACGCGGTCAGTGCAGGCGAAGCATGGGTCAATGCTTTCAATTATTACTCTGGCATTATCAAGTTGCTCGTCGCGTAGCATTTCAATCAGCGTGAAGTCATTGGCAAAAGACGGAGTTCTAACCTTCACTCTCTCCGGTATGTTTGTTCCATTCGATTTAATATAGTAGACGAGTTCTCCGCGTGGAGCTTCAGCCCTTCCAATTTCCTCCTTTACTAGGGGCATTCCAGGCTTGGCGGCAATTTCGCCTTCTGGAAGATTATCTAAGGCTTGCTCAATTATCTTTATGCTTTCTAGGTTCTCTCTTGCCCTAACAAGCGATCTGGCACGCACATCGCAGTCATCCTCAGTTACGACTTCAAAGTCTAATTCTCCATAAGCCGCGTAGGGATCGTCCTTTCGCACGTCGCTTTTTATTCCGGAGCCTCGTAGAGTGGGGCCTACAGCGCCTAGATCAAGAGCCTTCTCTTTGGGCAGTATTCCTATCCCCTTGGTTTTCTTTGTGAACGCTCCATTATCATCTAGAAGTGAGAGAACGTAGTTTGCTAGTGATTTGATGTTATTTAGAACTTTTCTGATTTTTTCGGCTTTTTCCGGAGTTATGTCCCTTCTTACTCCGCCTATCGTGTTGATTAGGTAGTTTATTCTGTTTCCGGTCAAGTATTCAAGTAGGTCTTGGATTTGCTCTCTTTCGCTCATTATCTTTAGGAATGCTTCATGTTCGTGTAGGCTGTGGGCGAGAACTCCGAACCACAGTAGGTGGCTGTGCAGCCTTTCAAGCTCCATATATATGCATCTAAGATACTTTGCCCTTTCTGGAACTGTTACCTCCATTACTCCTTCGGCTGTTTGGGCATAGGCGAGCGTGTGGACTCCGGAGCATATCCCGCATATTCTTTCAGCCAAGGCAAGATTCTGCATGTAGGTCTTTGTTGTGAAAAGCTTCTCAATTCCTCTATGAACGTATCCAAGTTCAATGTTTACGTCAATTATCTTGTTATTTTCGACTATTAGCTCGAATCTTTCCGGTTCAACAAGTTGTGGACGGTAAGGTCCAATATTAACTATTTCAGGCATTTACTCACCCTCCATTTTCCGAATAAACTGTAAAACTGGACTTTTATGGAATTCAAGGTGCAAATCTCTGTAAGGAATCCCCATCGACAATGCGAGAAGCTCCATCAAATTTATGCATGGAATGCTATAGTATGCATTGTATTTTCTCAGCATAACCTGTCCAATTTCGAACTGAATTGTGCATGCTGGACAAGTTAAAACGACCATTTCAACTTTTGAATCCTTCATACGTCTCAATTTTGGGAGAAGTCTTTGAGTTAAAGAGAATTCTTCGTCAGCTTGCATGCTTGGGTATCCGCAGCATAGGCGTTCAAGGCCGTAATCAACTATTTCGGCGCCAGTAATGCTGACAAGTTCCTTCATCATGTTTGGTTTACGGTTTATGTCTCCTCCTTCCGGCTCGCGGTAAAGGTGGCATCCATAGTGTAGGGCTACTCGGATTTTTTGCGGCTTAACTATAAACTCTTTGATTTTCTCTACCCCAACCCCTTCGTGGAGAACCTCAATGACATGCTTTACCTTGGTTTTTCCGGTGTATTCCCTTCCGTATTGCCTCAGTATTTCATTTATCTTCTGTAGTTCTTCGGGTTCATGCTTTAATACATGGTTTGTTTCGACCAAGGTTTCGTAGCATCCATTGCACAAAGTCATTATGTCTAATCCACGCTCTTCAGCCAAGGCAAGATTTCTGGCAGACGTCACAAGCCAGGCGGTCTTATCAAGAAGCCTTGAAATTACTGGTTCCGGACAACAGCTATATCCTGGAAGGTCAACAGCTTCGATTCCAAGTTTTTCAAAAACTTTTCTTGAGGCAATTTCGATGCTTGGAAGCCTCATGGGAATCTGACAACCATAAAATGAGGCATATCTAATCATTTCATTCATCCTCCGCTACTTGTATCTTAAACGTTTCTTTTCCCAGTCGAAGCCGGCCTTCTCAGCAAAATTCGACGCTTTTACAATTTCATGGAATTCCTTCATGGCTTTCTCGTCTGTGAATGTGATCGGCGGATTTCTAGGTAAGCCGGCTTCCTCACGTTTTTTCTGTATGAATGCTGATACTGGCGCTACGCATCCCATAGAAATTAGAGCTTCCGCTACAGGTCTCGCTTGAGGTGGAAGTTCACCTTCTAGAGGCTTTCTTAGCGGCCTTTTGTCATCCGGCCAGTTTTCGGGCAGTATTAGAGGCTGAGGCTGCGGATGATTAACTATCTTTATGCCGAAGAGGTCTGAAATTTCCCTTTCAATGAAGTTTGCGGCTGGAACTATGTCAGCTATTGACTCAAGCGTGTTGTCTTCCTTCGGCCTTACAATTCTTAGGGTTAGGACATTTCCGTCTATGTGAATATGGTATAGGAATTCGAAGTCTAAGCCGTGGTCCACAGCGGAAATCGTCATTAATCTTAAAGATGAATACTTGTCCTTAAGCGCTTTAACAGCTCTTCGAACGGCTGCCGGTTTTATTTTTGCGAAAACTCTTCTTTCACGTTGCTTCCATGCATCTATTAAGTCTTCGCCGAGTTCATGCTTTAAAAAGCCTATTATCTCTTCTTCCGACACAGTCATCTTGCAACCTCCACATATTGCTTCTTGTTAAATTCCCAAGCTTCCCTTCTCGTAGCGACGCGTATGGCCTGTGGAGAGCAGAACTTTGCGCATTGCGGGTCACCATCGCAGAAGTCACATTTCATTGAAACCCTATAGTCGATGTTAAACCATGGCACAGAAAGCGGACATGCAACTACGCATGTTTTGCAGCCTATACATCTTAGTGGATTAATCTTTACAAGACCTGTTTCCTCATCTTTTGTTATCGCCTCACTTGGACAGACAGCGACGCATACTGGCTCTTCGCAGTGCTGGCAGTATATGGCTTCAAATTCGCCGTTTTTCTCGTTGAATTGCACATGTAGATGAGCCTTTTCTAGGCTTAACTGCTTGAAGTGGTAGTAGGAACAAGCGATTTCGCAGTAGCGGCATCCAGTACACTTGGATGGGTCATAGAGAAGTACTTTTTGTTCTTCAATCTGCATGTTCTTCCCTCAAGACAATCTTCTACATTTTGAAGTAGATATAATTTAAAATTAATGGATTTAAATTTATTTACTCATCAAGTATCCTACAAATAATTGACTAAGCAAAGTAGCTCCAGTAAAGAGCTGATCAGAATTCTGAAACTTGGGAACCCATAGTTTTGGCGGCTCTATACAGCAAGCCTATAAGAA
>CAYXFE010000003.1:0-20656 GCA_964464195.1 uncultured Candidatus Bathyarchaeia archaeon | reverse complement strand
AGTTGTTAGGGCTGCAAGCCAAGTCGTTTTGGCTGAGGAGGCTGACCCAGCTTACAAGAACGTTGACCGCGTGGCGGAAGTGAGCCACAATGTAGGAATTGCAACAAAGGTTGCCAGAATGGTTCCGCTGGCCGTTGTGAAAGGATAGTTTTACCGTGTGAAATAGTCTTCTTCAAGCAGTCTATATTTTCTCATTTTTGTCAGTAAGCCTATGGCTGCGGCTGTTATGACTATTGCCATTATTACTGTGTAAAATTGTATGCCATAGTTGTCTACTATTTTTCCTCCTACCGGCCTTGATGGCTGTTCAAGAATTTCAGTTATTAAAATGTCAAGGTCGGAGCCTGTTCTCCAACTTGCAATAGTCTCATCCACGATTAGGGCGCCTGCAGGCACATGGAGATTAACATAAACCTCTACGGTGAAGTTTATGGCTTGTCCTGGCGCTAGAGTTATGCTTGTCCATGTGACTGTGTGGCTGGCGCTGTTGTAGATTCCTGTTGGACTCGAATTTTTGTAGATGACACCGTCAGGTAGGTAATCTGTCAGCGTTACTTCCGTGAGTGTAGATTCTGTCGGATTGTATAATTCGATTGTGTAGGTGATTGTTGAGTTTTTATAAGCCTCCAATGGGCCGTACTTGGAGACTTCTGCGTAGGGCCTTATGAAAAGCTGAACTGAATGTATGCCGGTAACTGGCCCATATTCATTTTCTCCTAGACTATCTGTCCAATTGACATATACATTGTTGAAAACAAGTATTCCGTCGTATTCTACATCAGTCACGTTGACTGTGAGACTTATCTGAACAGTTTCATCTGACCCGATAGGATTCGCTAGGTTCCATATTATTCTTCCAGTTGAAGGATCATAGGAGTCATAGGGTATGCTGGAGGTTAGGAGCGTCAAGTTATAGGGCAAATCGTCTATTATATGTATGTTGGCAGCCTCGCTGCCGCCTACATTCGTTATTGTTATGTTGAAGTTTAGGGTCTCCCCAATCATTCCCTTTATGTCTCCGGTCTTATTCACTTCCAGCAGTGGTTCTGAGCATATTCGCGTTGTCATAACGTCCCATGCGGGGCCATAGCTACGATCTAGCTCATCCTTCCAGATCACCGTTGCATTATTTGTTATACATGTACACTTGTCCGGATGAACTGTTACCTTAACACAGACAGTAAGAGTTACTGTTTCCTCGGGCATTATTTCTCCAAGAGACCAGTTTAGAATTTGATTATGCACTGTTGGGGTGGGCGCAACCGAGATATAAGTGGTTCCGGTGGGCAGCATATCAGTTACAACTACATCGGATGCGTTGGAGCCGCCTAGATTAGTCACTGAAATTGTATACTCAATTGTCTGATCTGGATATGCATCTAGAGGCCCAGTTTTGGTTATGTCAAGCAGAGGATTTGAAAATATCACTGTGACAAACTCGTCAGTTTCAGGTCCATAACTGCCGCCTGCATTATCCTCCCAAGTAACCTCCACATGATCAACTATTTGTGTTCCGTTGGCCACAGACTCACGCACCCTAACAGTCAAAGTTATCAATATGCTTCCGTTCTCGCTTAGGGAGCCAAGGTTCCATGTGACTTTATTTCCAGATAGGGTTCCCGCAGGAGTGGAACTAACATACTCTAGATATGTTGAGGGGAACGTGTCTTCAACCCTAATGTTGTATGCTGTTGCATTCCCTATGTTGGAGACTATCATAGAGTAAACTAGTATGTCGCCTGGATAACTTATAATGGGCCCTATCTTTTCAATACTCAGCTTTGGACCAGCAATTATCGTAGTGTTCCATGTGGCGGTTTTAGGGCCGTAAACGCTTCCTCCCTCATCTTTCCAGACGGTTTGAACAGTGTTGGTCAAGATTTCTCCTGGAGTAAGAGTATCATTAAACCAAACTTCCAATGTTATAACTACTATGCCGTTGGCATGTAGATCTCCAATAGTCCAATTAACCATGTTTTTAGCTTCGTCATAAACGCCAGTCGGTGTTCCGGGACTTCCTGGATAAGCCGGCAAAACTCCGTTTGGCAGTGTATCTGTTACGTTAACATTGTAGGCTGTTGTATTTCCCACATTAGAAACAGTTATTGTGTAAATGTAGGTGCCGCCGGGATAGGCAAGTGAAGGCCCAGTTTTTATAATGGAGAGTTCAGGCTCTGCTGGAGGAGCTCCTTGAATTGTATAATTGAAGGAACCCTTAAATTTGAAGCCGTAAGCGCTTCCTATATGCCAGCAACATCTGCATCTAAATTTAAATTTGCATATGGACGCATGCGCCATTAGATAAATTACGGTTCCACCGCTTACGCCTCCGTCTATGCTGGAAAGCGGAATGGTATAGAGGTCGTAGGTTTTAGGCGGCGAATAGGTGTGATGATATAACCAGAGTCCCGGCGCGAACCAGCTTAATGGACTTGTGGATACATGAAGATGCGACTCTTCCATTGCATAGTTTGGATAACTGCCCGTATCAATTTCAAATAGAACGTATAGATTGTCAGCGTCATTCCAGACTTTAATGAAGCCTATCGGTATGTTATTGTGTCCCTTTACCAGCGGGACTGTAAAGGGAGACTCGATTGTATGCGCTCCAACCATAAGAGGCATTAAAGTTAAAGTCAACATGAACAACATGAGAGAAATGGACAAGATAATCTTCCTAAATTTCATATCAACACTTCCCATATTCATTAGTAATTAACCAGTACGCATTGAGCTGTTTTTTAAAAATTATCTAAAATTCCGAATATTAAACATGAAAATCCATCTTCAAAATTTCCAGAAACCTAGACTTCGATTTTATACATAAAGGTTAAAGCTTCACCTTTTAACATACTCTAGCCATGTATGCCCAGCCGTTAGCTCCAGCCGCCACTTGATACTTCTCGAAATGAAGATTGATAGGAAGCTCTTGAAGTGGCAAGGAAGAAAAAGAAAAGCGCAAAAAAGAGGAAGATTAAGTGGGCGCTCGCTTTACAAGTCGCATCCATAGCTGTTCTTTTATTAGTTCTGACACCATATTTTAATGGTTCACAGCCCCAGTCAGGTTATGGTGTCAATCTATCAAAAGCCGTTATAATTGACGGAATAGCACTTACAAAGCCTAATCCAAAGTTTATTCAAGGCGTTAAGGAAATTCTAAGCCAAGCTGGTTTAGAAGTAGACGTATATCAAGGCGAAAAGGTAACGATAAAGCTTCTCAGAAACATAAGTGGATACGGACTCATAATTCTCCGAGTGCACAGCGCAATCTATAAGAGATACGGTTTTCTGTATCTTTTCAGCGCAGAGAAATATAGCGCCTATAAATATATTCCAGAGCAGATTCAAGGCGCAGTTAAAGAAGCATACACATTTAATGAGAATGAAGGCCCATACTTTGCTTTAAGGGCAGACTTGCTTGGAGACAAGGGAAGCCTAAGCGGTTCAGTAATTATATTAATGGGCTGCAATGGCACAAATTCGAAGCATGCAACAAACAAACTTTTCGAAAGAGGAGTTAAAGCCATAATCGCCTGGAACGGCTACGTAGACCTCGAATATTCAGACAACATCACCCTAAACCTTCTAAAAGCCGTCTATGCGCACGGATTAAGCTTCAAAAAAGCCATAGAAAAATTAATGAATGAGTTTGGCCCAGACCCTCTGTGGAAGAGCAAGCTTGAATGTTTAACTCCATAAATAACTCATAGGTCAGAAGTTATGATCGTTTTGACGAATTTCTTCACTTTTTCTATGTCTTCTAGATAGACGAATTCATTTTTTCCATGAATGTTATTTTCGTCTCGCATGGTTCCGAATTGGATTACTGGCATTCGGTCTATCATGAATACGCCGTCTGTTCCTCCAAGCTCAACAACAACCTTCACTTTTCGACCTAAAACTTCCTCAAGAATCTCCCTGAATTTCCCAATTATTTTTTCGTCTGTGGTGTACCAGCCGTCCATAAAGGCTTTAGCTTCTACCTTAACCTTTATCCCGTTCTTTTCGGCGTAATCTTCGATGGTTTTTCTTAGCTCTTCTGCTGCTTTTTCGGCTTTCTCTTCAGGTATTGTTCTAACGTCTACTAGAAGGTTGCATTCAGCCGGAATTATGTTTGCGGCTACTCCGCCGTTAATCATGGTTACACTTATTCTTCTTGGAACATATTCATAGTAGGTTGGCGCGTAAAATCTAGAAATCACTCTTTTCTCGGTTTCCTTTGCAATTTTTTCTATGAAAGCTATAATTTTTGACGCTTGGTAAATTGCGTTTTCTCCTCTGAATGGATAGGCTGAATGGGCTTGTTTGCCGAGCACTTTAACGTTTAATCTTGCAACGCCAGACGCCCCAATCGAGAGGCCTTCGCATCCAGAATCCAAAACTACGCATATGTCTCCATCGATTTTTCGGAAGAAACTTTCTCCTTCGCCAGTTTCCTCTCCGCCAGCAACAATAAGCACTGGATTAACCTTCACCGGCAATTTTTCCTCTAGAACCTCTTTGAAGGCAGCCAAAGCCGCAACAATATTCGATTTATCATCTGCAGCTCCCCTTCCGAAAAGCTTCCCATCCTTAATGAAGGGCTTGAATGGATCAAACTCCCATCCTTCGCCAGCCGGAACAACATCGTAATGGGTTAGGAAAACAACCTTCTTTGCTTCCGGAACTTTATGAAACGTTATCATCACATGAGGAATACCCTTTTCATCAACTATTTTTTCAGCTTTAAGCCCTATCCTTTCCGCCTCGCCAATTAACATGTCAGCAATCTTGTCGTAGTTTTTCCTTTGAGTTGAATCTGTATCTATGGCTACTAATCTGCAGAGCAAATCGCATTCATACTCTAGCATAACTTTCACCTTAATTACAGAATAGAACCAAACATGCAATAAAAGTTAGCATTATAACGAAATGATTAAATTGGAAATTTTAATCTTGATAGTGATGGTGAACGGGCGGTAGCTCAGCCTGGTAGAGCTTCCGGCTGTAGACGCCCGCCAGAGGTGGGCGCCCCGTCAGCCTGCCAGGCGTACAGCAGAGACCGGAGTGTCGCAGGTTCAAATCCTGCCCGCCCGACCACATTTTTGTATAGTCATGCTCAATAAGTTCTATCCATTGATTGGAAACTATTAGGTGAGAGTTTTCCCTTTATTTTTCTCCTTAAAGCTTTAATTGTTCCCGAAACAGCGATCACATGCATTGCAATGGGCTTGTCATCAATTTTAGTTATGAATGCGATTGCGGCTCTAACCATGTCGACAGCCTTGTGATAGCATCTCAGAATTAGCAGCTTTTCCTCCTCTTCATAGTCGATTGTTGCTAGTCCAGCCTTGCTTGCTCCATAATCTCCAAAAAGTTCATAGATTGCATTCCAAATTGCATTTACAACTTTTCTTTTGTCGATTTTCTCTTCAGTTTCAAGTTTTACGGCAAAATATCTTCTTCTTAGGCGTTCGGGCAATCTTTTCCCTTCCTAACTATCTTTAAGCCTGGCGCAATGAAGTTTGGGCTTAATTTTTCTCTGTTTCTTTCCAGAATTGAATGGGGTATTTCTGAAACTGATTTTAGGGCTTTCTCCATGGGAATGTCAAATAGGGTTGCTAGGGCGGCCATTTCCCTTGGCCGTCTCATAAGTATGGGATTTGATATTCCGCTTGAAATCACTATGGGTATTTGATATTTTTCCGCAATTTTCACTTCGTTTCTCAGCCTAGAAATTAGTTGTGTTCGCTGTATTCTTGGCAGTGTTGGGATTTGCATAATTTCTATTTCTAGGGCTGCAAGCGCCTGTTTTGCGAGTTCTGCTTCCGCCTTGTCAAAAAATCTTTTTTTGATTTCATTTGGGAAGTAGATTATGTCTACTCTTCTATCTTTTGCCGCCTGTCTTGCAACAGACTTTAGGTGGCAATTTACGGCTATTATTTCAAATTTTCTCCTAAGCCTTCTGAGGTTTCGGAGCAGTTCTTGCGGGTTTGAGGGGGAAAGGTTAACTCTTGAAGCGAGGTCTACGCCGAAGTTTTCGGCTATTTCTTTAAGCTGCGTGATTTTTTCTTTGGTTGTTTTTGGCGGTAGGGGTACACCTATAATTTTGTATCCTAGCCAGCTTGCCTTTCTAATGATGCTTTCAAATAATTCCAGATTTTCTGTCTGGATGTTGAGGTTTAGATCTGCAAATTTTCTCAATGTACAAGACCTAGCTCTTTACAAATTGCATATATTTCTTCTGTTCTTTCCTTTCTGAATCTAATCCTTACATGTATTGGGTCGGCGCTTTGTAGTCGAATCTCATTTTGCAGTGCTGCTTGCTTGTCGAATCTTAGGTAGAGGCTTCCCCTGTCAATGTGGCGGTCTATTTCTCGGCTTAGTAAGTCTTTGTCTATTTCGTTGATTTTCTCGGCTATTTTCGCCAAAGTTTTTGTTAAAATTTCCCTTTTTCTTATCTTTGTTTCAATCAGCCGAATTGGATTTCCATAATGTCCCTTCAGCCTTCTTCTTTTGAAGTTTATTTCGTCTAGGTGTTCTTCTGGAAGAAGCTTCTGTACAGCCTCTATCACTTTTTGCGGGTCTTCTGTGGCGTGGGCGAAAACTCTTATTTCAATGTCTGCCACCGGAATTCTTGGCAAAATTTTCCCTCATTCCTTTCTGGTTTTTGTTTTGGCTTTTTGCCTTTTAGTCTTTTCCTTCCTTTCAGTAGAGGCCTTAACCGTTTTGATGAACTGTTTTAGGGTTTCTATGTTTTCTTTGTAGGCTGAACTTCTACGCTTGTCAACTGGTATGCCAAGTTTTAATGCTTCTTTAATTGTTATCTTTGCTTCTTCAAGTTCTTTTCTGCTGAAGCCTTTTCCTTTTCGCGGTTTTCCGTTTTTCTTATAGACTATTGCTTCAACTTTCATCAAGTCCATAATCCTCCAAGCCTTCTTTATTGCCTAGATTTACCGCAAAATTAATAAGCTAATTGGTTATTGCATTTTACATCCACACAACAAAATAATATTATACAGAGATGTTGCCAAAAGAATTCTTCATAACAAGCGGAAAGGCCGTAAGCCCAGTTTCGGAACTAAACGCCTTCGACCAAGCATTAAAAAAGGCAGGAATAGACCAATGCAACCTTGTTCCAGTAAGCTCAATTCTCCCGCCAGGATGTAAAGAAAGAAAATGGAAGAAGATTCCAGCCGGAACAATAACCTTCGGCGTTATAGCGAGAAAGGAAGGGGAAGAGGGAACAACAATCGGCGCCGGAATTGCATGGGCATGGGAAAAGAACGGAAAAATAGGATTGGTTGCTGAGGCGCATGGATATATGGACGCTAAGGCCATTAGGGAAACTTTGAAGTGGAAAATGAAGGAAATGGCTGAAATCCGAGGAATAGAAATAGGCGAAATAAAATATAGAATTGAAGTTTTAAGGGTTCCAATGGACCATTACGGCTGCGTCCTAGCAGCCCTAATATTCTGCCCAACCACAATGAACTACTAACGTTCTTGCATAGTGTATTACCGCACATAAACAATTACTCCAGATCGCCTTTGGAATTTGAAGAAGAGATAACCGGCTAGAACCATTAGGACCAATGAAAATATGCAGAGAAACACAGTGAAGGTTTCTCTCGCTAAACTTAGTTCTGGTTTCATAAACAGCCCAGAAATCATCAAGTAAAAAGTGAAGAATAATCCTAGAAAGGAAGCAAGCGATACGCCTGCTGATAACAATTTTAAGCCAAAAATGCCTCTTTCAGTTCTTGGTTCATAATCAAGCTTCTTGAATACTTCATATCCGCACCATAGTCCAATAAAGCCAGCAAATGCGTATAAAAAGTATTTAATTTCAATCGAAACGCTTTCATAAAATTGAACTGGATTTTCGCTTTCCAGAGCATAAACACATCCAGTAGTTATTAGAAAAATTGGAAACCATATTTTCAAAGATGTTAACCATCTTCTGTTTAAACCGATGTGTCGTGATTTTTTGAGTATTGGCTGTCTCTCAATATTGCTTGCTGGCGTTGCTGGTTTAGACATAGTTTTAACTGGCTCTCTTATAGCATGTGCTTTTTGATACCAAAATAATGGTTTCTTTGGCAAATTTACACATTCATGACTTTCCGGAAGTCTGTGTTCAGCGCAAAAGTTTTTACCACAATAAGGGCAGACAAAGGGAAGAACAACTTCCCTACCGCAATATTCACATTTTGGCATATGTCACCATGTAAACATAAGTTCAATACGAGTTAAATTTTACTATCCTCTTATCATTAGTTAGTGAAAGAAAAGATGACTAATTATTTCTATTCTTTCTTGTGCTTCTTCTTATATTCCACTCTTTTCTTTGGTGATTTATATCGTAATCCTCTAACTTTCTTTCCGGCGCTTGTTAGTCCTCTGAATACTCTTCCTTTATGGGCTTTATCACATATCCAGTTTATGTCCTTATCAGCCTTTATGGCTGGATGATGGGGATCAACCATTATGACTTCGAACCATTTGTAGCGTCCGTCCTCCCAGACCCAATAGGAGTTTAATACTTCTAGGTTTGGATATTTTCTTGCTGCTCTTTCTTCGGCTATTAGTCTTAGGCTTTTTGCCGGCTTGTATTTGGCTACACCCATTCTTTTAGGTCTTCTTCCGGAGCGTGGCCGGGGCTTTCTTAGTCCTCCTCTTCTCACGCGGACTCTAACGACTACGAATCCTTGCTTAGCCTTGTAGCCAAGCTTTCTGGCTCTATCAAGTCTTGTAGGCTTATCGATTCTGACGACGGTTGGCTGCTTTCTCCATTCAATTACTCTTTGACGCATAATCTCCTCTATGTAGGACTGGTCTGGAATCTTCCATGCATCTGCAAGGTATTTATACGCCATGTTTACGCCTCCAATGTTTATGGTTCAACCCGAAGGTTACATCCCAGCGGATGCTCTCCGCCGCTTGCTAGCTATGAAAACTAAAACTCTAATAAATCTTGCTGATTCACTTCCGGACAAGCCTAGCTTTCTTAACAAGCAAATAGCCCTGATTTTCCCTCCAGACCTTTTCAGTTTCCAAAATTTGAATTTTCCTCTTAAAGTAGGGCGCATCTAAAACAAGCGACTCATATTCTCCACCCTCTCCAATCGGGGAAATCCCATATTTTTCACGCAGTTTCAAGAGTTCTTGAACGGTTTCTTCATTAATTTTTCGCCCAAGCCACTCCTGAGAAAAGCCCAAAGCATAAACGCCCACAATTATGACTTCAAAATTATTTTCTAAAAGTTCCTTCAGCAGTTTCTCGGGCTTCTCACCCCACAATGGTGCAATGGACTTTAAGCCAAGCTGCCTGCAAACATTATCTATCCTCGCTTTTTGATATTTAGATGCCACCGCTCCTGAAACTACGCCTTCAACGTCCAGACCAGCCAACAAATTCTTTAAATCCTCAACTTCTTTCTCCTTTATCCCGGCGGTTTTTCCCTTTATAAGGGGGATTTCGGCTGCTTCTGCGAAAAATTCGGTCATATGGATGTTTGGATAGTGGAACATCCAGCTGTCTTCCCTTTCGGGAAACATGGCGACCAGATACTTTACTTTATAGCCTTGTTTTAGGGCTCTGTGTAGCGCTAAGGCGGAATCCTTGCCGCCAGTAATTAATACTGCAACATTCATTGCTTCAACTTTCTTCTGGCTTCCTTAAATATCGCCTCAACTTGCATCTTCCATTTTTCAAATTCCTTTGGGCTTTCAGGATATTTCCTATAGAGTTCTCTAACCCTTTTCATTAAGTTTGAGGTTTCACGCAGCTTCATCAAGAAGCCGAGCCGTTTAAGCCCCCTAAAAACTCTCATGGTTACATCTGTTATGTTAAAGCGGGCTTCCGCGCCCATACTAGCCCGCAGAAGGTCTCCTTCAGTTATCAGCTTATACTTCATTCCATAATTCAAGTCTTCATCACTGCAGTTTTGAAGCAGTATTCTGAAAACGTCAAGTCCAGCCTGTTTAACGCCGTATCCACGCATATACTGAACATTGTATGTCCATAGGGTTTCTAGGCTGAAGTCTCCCTTCTCATGAGCTAAAACTGCCGCTTCTGCCGCAAGCTTCCCCCCAGTCATCGAAGGCCCTATTCCTCCGCCGTGAATGGGATTAACTTGACATGCGGCGTCGCCGACGACCATTATGCCGTTTCCAACCATCGAATATAGTGGACGCCGAGTTGGAACAAGCCATGCGCCGCCGTCAATCAATCTTGAATCTTCAAACATTTCTTGATTCAAAACATGCTCATACAATTGCTGTTTTGGATTTGGAAATTCTCCCTTCATTGCAACGCCTAACCCAACATTCACATGTCCATCCCTTTCTGGAAATATCCAGACGTAGCCTCCCGGCGCAACTGCTTGATTCAAATATATACGACAGAAGTCTAAATCGTCCATTTCTCTTTTGAGCTCCCTTATTTCTCTATAGCAAGCTTCAACTTCGCTTCTGTCAACTTCCTTGTCTACTCCAATTTCAGGAGGCAGCTTGCTGCGTAGAACAGCAGTGTATCCGCTTGCATCAATCGTAACATTACCTAAAATCTTCAGTTTTTCGCCAGAAGCCAAATTTTTTGCTGAAACTCCAACCACTGAGCCGTTCTCAACAATTGGCTCCAAAGCTTGAGTAGAATCCAGCAATGTGACGCCGGAATCCAAAGCCATTTTCAGAAGTCTCTGGCCGAAAAGATGCCGATTAATCATGTATCCATGCAGTCCTTCGCCCGTAACTGTGAAGGAAACTTCTCGGTTTGGAGAGTAGATTTTTATGCCTAAAATTTTCCTTTCCAGTTCGTCTCCGCTTGGCGGGGGTAAACCTAATTCATCAAAGTGATGCTTGCCTACTGCATCTCCGCAGATTTTCCGCCCAATATCAGACTGCTTTTTACGTTCAATTATGCATACATTTAGTCCTTTCTCCGCCGCTGTCTTTGCTGCCATGCATCCGGCCGTTCCGGCTCCAACAACAACTACGTCGAATTTTTCCATTTACGGACGCCTCGAATCTAACAACTATGTGGCTGGGACTCTTAACTTTTATGTTTCATATCCGAATTTTAAATCAGAATTTTCTATTCACAATGCTTTTTGTAATTTATCCGCATAGGCTTAAGAGGCGAAGCGATTGAATCTTGAACATGCAATAGTGGCAATTTCGGTTCTATGTTTGGCTTCAGCCATTTATATGGCTATACTGTCTACCCAAACAGTTGATATCGAGCTTAAAAAGCAGCTGGTAGACTTAGCAATCTACTGTCTAGTGGGAGGAATAGTCATCCTAACATGCTGGCTTATGATACTTATAATCAAAAGAGCATTCTCCAAAGAGGAGAGAGAATTTTAACTCAATCATCAATTTTGAACCCTACATTATCTCTTCTGACGTCTAGTTGAACTTTTATATGCGGAGCACCTAAAATATTTCTCTCTAAGTTGAGATGGAGGTGAATTTATGCGTCCAGACGTCCTAAACGGCAAGAAAGTCATAGACGCCGAAGCGCAAGTGCTAGGCGAAGTTGCCGGAATAGAAATTGACATAGCAAGCTGGACAGTTACGCATCTCTGCATAAATCTTTCCGACAAAGCAATCGAAGCATTAGGCTACAAAAAACCATTCCTAGGAAAAGTCCAAATAGACATCCCCGTCGGAATAGTAAAAGCCGTAAAAGACGTTGTGACACTCGACAAAAGCCTAGCAGAAATAAAAACAATAGTTGAACCACACCGAGAATAAAACCTAATATTTAACCCACACACCTAACAACTCTCTCTTTATAAACTCAAATCACTTATCTATCCAAAATGCACTATACAAACTGATATTAAAGTGGGCCGGTAGTTCAGTTTGGCATGAACGCCGCCTTCGCAAGGCGGAGGTCGCGGGTTCAAATCCCGCCCGGTCCACCAATTCCACTTTAAATTTAGCCGCTTTTGATGTCAATTACTGGAGATTTAGGTAGGGCGTCTAACCCTTTAACGTATAAGATGTTGCCTTCTCTTTTTACGAGCTTTACTCTGGTTAATCCTATCGGATTTGGCCTCATAGGGCTTCTTAGAGAGAAAACTCCTCTTAAAGGCTTATTTACATCGCCTCTAGGATGAACTTTCAGTATTTTTCTGTCATTTTCGCTGAGCCTATTCATCCAGTAGAGTATATAGATATAGTCCAGTTCTTCGATTCCGTCAAGGCCCTCGGCGTATTCAGGATAGACCGTTATCTTCATAACGTCCTCTCTACTGGTTTTGTCGATAATTCCTATAGGGCGTAATTTTATTTCTTTACTTTCCCAGTTTTCCATGAGAATGCCGTCCAGAATCAGTTTTTCAGTTTCTTAATTGCCTCTTTTATTATTGAAACTGATTTTTCGAAGCGTCTTTTCGATTCTGGCGATAGTTCAAGTTCCAAAATTTTTTCTATGCCGTTTCTGCCGAGAATTACTGGGACGCCTATTGCTACGTCGGAGAAGCCGTATTCTCCTTGAAGATAGGTGGATACGCTCATCACCCTGTTTCTGCCCTTTATTACGGCGTCCGCCATGATTGCTATGTTTACTGCTGGCGCAAAGATGGTTGAGCCCTTAAGTTTGATTACTTCGGCTCCTGAAGAAATTGTAAGCCTTACTATCTTGTCTATTTGCTCCCTGCTAAGCAGCTTTGTTATTGGTATGCCCGATACGCTTGCATATTCAATGAGTGGAACCATGGAGTCGCCGTGTTCGCCTATAACCAAAGCGCGGACATCTTCCCTAGAAACGTTTAGTTCTGAGGCGATGTAGGAGCGGAAACGCATAGTATCTAGAAGATTGCCCATTCCGAAAACGCGGTTTCTTTCAAATCCAGACTCTTTATAGGCTACGTAAGTCATTACATCAACAGGATTGGTAACCATCATAAGCTTGCAATCAGGCGCATACTTTGCAACTTCTCTTACAATGGATCGAACTATTTTCGCATTTTCATTCATGAGTTCAAGCCTTGTCATTCCTGGCTGTCTCGCTCGGCCCGCCGTAACTATTACAAGTTCTGAGCCCTCTATGTCGCTGTAGTCGCTTGTTCCCTTTATTTTCCCGTCGAATTCTAGGGCTGGCGCCGCCTGCATCATGTCAAGAGCCTCACCTTCGGCCAAGTCTTTATAAATGTCAACCAGAATGACGTCGCTTATTCTGTAACGTAGAATGTTGAAGGCTGCAGCGCTTCCAACTCTGCCTGCGCCAATAACCGCTATCATGAGCTTAAGAAAAAGCCATCATCCATAAAACAGTTTTGTTCCAGAGGTATACTTACACATATAGATCGACATAAATAGGATTTCCACATACATTCTAGTCTCTCCTAGGCGGAATTGGAGGAGAAAAATTGGCTAGACTTAAAGATTTACTGCTTGAAGATTCTCCAGGAAAACGTGTATTAATGCTTGGGAACGAGGCGATTGCACGTGGAGTCCTAGAAAACGGCATAGGAGTAGTAACAACCTATCCTGGAACGCCAGCGTCAGAAATTGGAGATTCAGTTTCTCTGGTTGCGAAGGATGCTGGAGTCTACATGGAATATTCAGCAAACGAGAAGGTTGCGGTTGAGGTTGCCGCTGGAGCTGCAGCCAGCGGGGTTCGCGCATTGGTTGCCATGAAGCATGTCGGCGTAAACGTTGCAGCTGACGCCCTAATGACTCTAGCCTACGTCGGCGTGAGAGCAGCCTATATTCTAGTCACTGCTGATGATCCAAACTGTTATAGTTCCCAGAACGAGCAGGATAATCGCTACTATGCGTTGTTGGCTAATCTTCCGATGCTTGAACCCTCAAGTCCTCAAGAAGCAAAGGACATGGTCGGATATGCTGTTGAAATTTCTGAAAAACTTGAATTGCCATGCATAATTAGGACAACGACGCGGATAAGCCATACGAGGGGTCCGGTAACTCTCGGGAAAATTTTGAAGCCAAATTTGAAGGGAAAGTTCATTCGCGATGTGAAACGTTTCGTGATGGTTCCTGCAAACGCGAGAATTCAGCATAGAATTCTCTTAGAAAAAATGGAGAAAGCGGCGAGAATAAGTGAGGAATCGCCCTATAACCTCATTGTCCGAGAGGGAAAAAGCAGAGTAGGCATCATATCTTCAAGTGCAGCCTACAATTATGTTCTAGAAGCCGTAGATAAGCTAGGCTTAGACGTTAGTATACTGAAGCTTGGCATGACACATCCGCTTCCCAAAAACAAGATTATAGAATTCATGAAGGGGCAAGATAGAATCATAATCGTCGAGGAACTTGAGCCATATCTTGAGTTTCAAATCCGCGCATTAGCAAAGGACCACGCGCCAAGCGTTCAGATACACGGCAGAGCCGACCATCCGGAACTGTTCCCAAAATACAGCGAATTCTCAACAAGAATAATAATTGAGGCTTTAAGCGAGATACTCGGCAAGAAACTGCCAATAGACTTTGAGACGATAGATAAGAAATATGCCGAGGCAAGCAGCATATTGTTGCCTAGACCGCCAATTCTCTGTCCAGGATGCCCCCACAGAGCCTCATTCTACGTGATAAAGAGGGCTACTGGCGGAAAAGCCATCTGTACAACGGATATTGGATGCTATGCTTTGGGAATTCAGCCTCCGCTACAAATAGGAGACATACTAATATGCATGGGCGCCAGCGTTGGAACAGCCTCCGGAATAAGCAAGGTAATAGAAGAAAACGTTGTAGCGGTCATAGGTGATTCAACATTCTTCCATGCAGCCCTACCCGGCCTAGTAAATGCAGTCTACAACAACCACAACTTTGTTCTTATCGTGCTGGATAATCTAACAACAGCCATGACTGGACATCAGCCACACCCAGGCACCGGAATGACTGGTACTGGAGTTCCAGGCAAGAGAGTTCTTATAGAGGACATAGCCAAAGGATGCGGAGTAGAATACGTGAAGGTTGTTAATCCATTCGATGTAGACGAAGCCGTTAGAGTAGTAAAGGAAGCTGTTCAGCATAAAGGGGTTGCAGTCATCGTCTTTAGGGCTCCCTGCGCATTACTCGTAACAGCCGAAAAAAGAAGAAAGGCTGAACCTATTGTTCCAGCAAAGATTTTAAGCGAAGAATGCACCGGATGCATGGCATGTATAAAGCTTATTGGATGCCCAGCGCTTGTTCCAAGCAATGGCAAAGTTGTGATAAATGATGCCCTCTGCGTAGGTTGCATGCTCTGCGCCAAAGTTTGCCCATATAACGCCATTGTAAAGGCTGATGGAGGCGAGCATTCATGAAAGAATTTAACATTGTTTTAGCGGGCGTCGGTGGACAAGGAATACTGCTAGCTTCTCAAATTCTGGGAGTTTCAGCCGTAAAAGAAGGATTCAATGTCCGAGTAAGCGAAATTCATGGCATGGCCCAGCGAGGCGGAGCCGTAGTATCCCATGTCAGAATAGGTGAAAAAGTACATAGTCCAACAGTTCTTGAGGGAGACGCTGACGTAATTTTAGGATTTGAGCCATTAGAAGCTTTAAGAAACATAAAATATGCCTCACAGAAGACCTTAGTAATCATTTCAAAGGAAACCATAGTTCCGACGGGATTTTCGCTTGAGCCTGTTCAATATCCAAGCTTTGATGAGATTGTGGCTAAAATTAGGATTTTCACTGAGAAATTGGTGGTAATTGATGCTTTAGAACTTGCCAGAAAGGCCGGCAGTCCAATTACGAGGAATGTTGTGTTGTTGGGTGCACTTGCAGCTTGTAATGTACTTCCAATAAGGACTGAAACGTTAAGGGAGACAATAAAAGAGCTTGTTCGTCCAGCCTATCTGGAAATGAATCTTAAAGCTTTCAATTTAGGCTATGAGACGGCTAAGAAATAAACTGCTCGAAGCCTTCACAATTTTTCTCCCTACAATTACAAGGTTTTTCGCAATCTTCTTCGGCTTTATTTTCGCCTTCGGCCTCCATCACCTTTTCTAGCAACATTCTATACAGCCTTGTATCTGAAACATCCACTATTGGAATTTGCAATCCCTTCTCAACTTCATATGTCCGCTTGTAATTCGCAAGTTTTGCATAGCATAATTGGCTTATTGGAAATATTTTCTCTTTAATTTCATGCTCAAAAGACTTCTCGTAAACTTCTAGGCAGAAGAGATAACCGTCTATCCAGAATAGGCGGTTTACGCCATAAGTTACGGCGCACCAGACAAGATTTTCAAGCTTTCTTTTCTCAATTCCATATATGACTATTTTCTTTGGCGGGGTTACTTCTATATCCATTGTTTTCACTCCTTGAATGGAGTGTGGAGCACCTCTTTAACCCTTTTGGAAGTTTTCGGTCCCAAACCCTTAACGTCCAGATGCCAACGATCTACATTAATTAAGGCGTTAAGCGGGGTTTGATAGCACTTGAGAATTGCTAAAGCTTTTTCGCGTCCAATGTTTGGTAGGCTCCCGATAAAGAATATTTGGGCGTCAGCAGTCGTCTCAAGCTTTTTGACTGGATGCACTGCGGGCACTCGCTTTTCAACTATCTGCTCTTGACGAGCCGCTGTATAGAGGAAATCCACGGTCTCCTTATAGGTTGTTGTGTGCACCATTGCTATTCCGTTCTTGGCTAAAGCGAACATTGCGCCCCAAACAGAACTCGGCTTAATCTTGCTAAACTTATAAATTATGGGAAGATAGCCCTCAAGCAAAATTATGGGCTTTTGATAAGCCTCCTTCAATGTGAACAACTGCTCAAATAGGTGGCGTCTAGTAAGCGTATAGACAAAATCTGACACAGTTTTTCTCTCTATTGCGCAGTAATCCGAGATTATGTAGTCTCCCTTAGGTAAAGCCGCAATTTTGACTTCTGCACCAACCTCCCTCAATCCCTTAACAATTTTTGGCGCGGCGCTGGCTTCTCGGCTGTCAACAATTATGAGAGGTTTCTCTTCATCATTCTCTTTCAGATATGGAATTAGGGTTTCGGCTCCAGCCATAAACTTCACTGTCTAATCTATAATTACGAAATGAACTTAACACTTCTGATTAATTTGTTAGCTATACCTAACTTAGAAGTAGTTGATGCTGGACAGAAAGAAAATGGGAGGTTATGGTCCTTTCTCGGTTATTTCCCTTACAACGCCGGCTGCAATGGTTGTTCCCATATCTCTGATTGCGAATCTTCCAATTTCTGGGAACTCGCTGTATGTTTCAATTGCGATAGGCCTTAATGGTCTAAATCTTACTAGTGCACCATCACCTGTCTTTAAGAAGGAAGGCTTTTCTTCAACCGTCTGGCCTGTCCTTGGATCGAACTTCTTGATTAGCTCCACGAACTGGACTGCCATCTGTCCGGTGTGGAAGTGCATTACTGGCGTGTAGCCAGCCGCGATGGCTGTTGGGTGATAGATAACTATTATTTGCCCTATGAATTCCTTGGCGACTGATGGCGGATTATCCACGTGTCCGCAGACGTCTCCGCGGCGAATATCCTTCTTCGCCACTCCTCTTACGTTAAATCCTATATTGTCTCCTGGCTCAGCCTTCGGAATCCTCGTGTGGTGAGTCTCAATCGATTTTACTTCTCCTTTGACGTTTGGAGGCATGAATACTACTTCGTCTCCTTCCTTCAGAACTCCTGTTTCAACTCTGCCTACTGGGACTGTGCCTACTCCAGTGATGGTATATACGTCTTGAATTGGTATTCTCAGCGGCTTGTCTATCGGTTTTGGCGGTAACTCGAAGGTGTCTAGGGCTTCTATTAGCGTTGGGCCGTCATACCATGGCATTTTATCGCTTTTTTCCACAAGGTTGTCGCCGGTCCAGCCTGAAACTGGAACGAACGGTATTTTCTCAACCTTGTAGCCTACCATCTTCAGCATCCTTGCAATTTCGTTCTTGACTTCCTCGTATCTTTCCTGGCTCCAATTGACCGATGCATCATCCATCTTGTTTATGGCTACTGCTAGCTGGTTTACTCCCAAGGTATAGGCGAGGAAGGCGTGCTCTCTTGTCTGTCCTCCAGGTCCTATTCCAGCCTCGAATTCTCCTCTTTTGGCTGAAACTACGAGGATGGCGGCGTCTGCTTGGCTTGCGCCTGTAATCATGTTTTTAACGAAGTCTCTGTGGCCCGGCGCGTCTATGATTGTGAAGAAGTACTTTTTGGTTTCGAATTTGAGGAACCTTAGGTCTATGGTTAGGCCTCTTTCACGTTCTTCTTTTAGGTTGTCGAGTACCCATGCAAACTTGAAGGTTTCCTTGCCCAGTCGTTTAGCTTCTTCTTCGAATTCTCTGATTGTTCTGTCGTCGATTGCCCCGGTCAGGTAGAGTAGATGACCCATGGTTGTTGATTTTCCGTGGTCTACGTGGCCTATTACGACCAGGTTTAGGTGTGGCTTTTCTGGTTTGCTCATTTTTATCCTCCTTTAACTCTACACGTTTCCTTATTTTATGGTGAAACTCGGTATTAGCAACTGTATGATCAATTATTTTAAGTTTTCCAAGACAAGAATGTTCACTGATACGCTTGAAAAGGCTTACATTCTTAATTAGCTGTAAAATATTGCAGATTAACCCTATTAGAGTGCGAATTTGCAGATTTGATTGATAAAAGGACGTAAATACTTTAAATTGGCTTCGTGGAAAATGAATATAAGATTCCTAAAGTCTAGATAAAATCGGAATATTCTAGCTGGATGCCAAGATGCCAACCAACCTTCCATCAGAGGCTAGACATAAATGGAACGAAGTTTCGATGGCTAGAGATCCGGCTGAAAAACTTAGGCTTATGCGGGAATTCCTCAGCTTGGTTCCGAAGCATAAAGGAACAGCTAAACTCTGCGCGCAGGTTAAGCGGCAGATGGCAATTTTAAGGAGAGAAATCGAAGAGAAAAAACGTAGAAGGACTGGGCGTGGCGGCCCGAAATTCTTTATTGAGAAGGAGGGCGCTGCGCAGATAGTTATTTTGGGGCCGACGAAGGTTGGTCGAAGCAGTCTTTTGGCTTCGCTGACAAACGCAAAGGTCGAAGTTTCAAGTTATCCATTCACTACTACAGAGCCAATTCCGGGCATGATGCCCTACCTTGACATTCAATTTCAAATAGTCGAAGCCCCAGCGCTCGTTAGGGGCGCGGCCGACGGTGAAGGATGGGGCTTGCAAACGCTGGCGCTAGCAAGAAACGCTGACGGCCTCCTGTTGATGGTCGACCTTTCGAATAGGCCGGCTGAGCAGTTGAGGCTTATAATGGATGAGCTTGAAAAGGCGAGGATAGTCACTCAAAAGCCTAAAGCGCAGATAACGATTGAGCGTAAACATATGGGTTTCGGCCTCCGAATCGTCATTATGGGTAAGCTAATTGATTGCACATCAAAGGATATTGAGGAACTGTTGAAGGCTTATAGAATCCGCGACGCCATAGTTAAGATTCAAGGCGAAGCCTCCCTAGACGACATCGAAGATGCAATTTTTGAAAGCACAGTTTATCGTCCCGCAATAATTTTGGCAAACAAGGCTGATTTAGTAAATAATGTTCAACAAGTCGTTGATGAACTAAGACGCGTGGTGGAAGATAGGCTAAAGATAATTCCAATTTCATGTAAGACAAAATTGAATTTGGATAAGCTTGGAAAGGAGATATTCGGCATGCTTGACATAATTAGAGTTTATACAAAGGAGCCGGACGAAAAGAAGCCTTCGCCTAAACCATTCATTCTCAAAAAAGAGTCAACTGTAATGGACTTGGCGAAGCAGATTCATAGCGATTTTGTTGAAAGATTTCTGTTCGCAAGAGTGTGGTCTGATAGGCTTTCTTTTAGTCCTCAGAAAGTCGGCTTAAACTTTAAACTTGAGGATGGAGACATTGTTGAGATTCATGCACGCTAACGCGAGGCTAGGGCTATACGCTCCATCTCATGCCTCTTAGAAACCGCATAGCTCTTCATGTCATTATTTGCAGCCAAAATTATCTCTTCAGCTAAGCATTCCTCTAGGGGCTTTGGATTTCCAAATGAGGCTTGGCGGGCTCCTTCACATATGAAACGTAAAGCTAGGTCTAGACGGCGCTGCGGAGAAATGTCAACAGCCAAGTGGTAGACGATTCCACCGTAGCTTATCCTAGTTGTGTCCTCGCATGGCGCAGAATTTTCTATGGCTCTGACCAAGACTTGAATGGGATTCTCACCGGTTCTTAAATGAATAATTTCAAATGCATTCTTGACAACGTTTATCGCTCGGAGTTTCTTGCCAGCATTCTTCCCCGGACGCATCAAATTGTTCACAAGTCTCTCAACGATGTTGACTTCAGACTTTCCGAATCTTTTATGTTCATGTCTTCCCATACTGTGGGGAACATAGACTGGTCTAAGGCAAATATAGCGTCTTAGTCCGGGGTCGCGAACCTCAACTTCCTTGAAGTCCCACTTTCCGAACAGCTTAATCTCTTCTATTTCCTTCTTCTTGCTCAATCTTCAGCACCGCTTAACAGCTAAAATTTAAACAACATATTTAAACTTGCCGCGAACCATGAAAACTTTATGATAATGAGACATAGCCTAACGCATTGGCTTCTGCTTCTTTCCAAGAACAAGCTCCTTAAGCGAGACACCATTAACCATGATTACTTTCCAGCGTACGCCTGGGATGTCGCCCATGCTTCTTCCACGCGAACCGCCGATACCCTCAACTATCACCTCGT
>CAYXFE010000002.1:22709-26816 GCA_964464195.1 uncultured Candidatus Bathyarchaeia archaeon | reverse complement strand
TGGACTTACCCATGGTACTGGTACTGGAGCCTATACACGCCCTACGCGTATCCATGGAGCCTATACGCCTATCCATACGCAGCCTATCCGTGGTACCCTAGATACTGGTAAAATAGGAGAGAAAAAGCATGGCATGGCCGAGAAGACGATACTGGAGATGGGGCGGTTGGGGAGGCTGGGGATGGGGCTACCCGCCAGCCTACAGCTATCCACCGCAATATCCGCCGGCACAGGCACCTCAGCAACCATACTATGGCTATCCACCAATGGCGCCGCCATGGGCAGCGCCTCCAATGACACCGGAGCAGGAACTCCAGCAACTAGAAGAATACAAGAAGGAGCTTGAAGCAGAAAAGAAGGATATAGAAGAAGAAATCAAAGAAGTCGAAGCAAGAATAGAAGAACTGAAAAAGATGCTGCAGGAACGACAACAACCGCCAGGTCCGCCGGGGCCTCCATAAAATCATTAGACCGCCCATAAACTCAAATCCCCCATTTTTTGTGAATGATAAAATGTTTGGAGTTGAAATTGTTGAGTAGTAAAAATTTGAAGATTGGAATCGCAACCGTTGGAGAAAATGGTCTAGAAGATAAGGTTTCAGAAACATTTGGAAGAGCAGCCACCTACACCATAATAGAAGTTAAAGACGGAGAAATAACCAACGTCAAAGTTTTGCGTAATCCAGCCGTTTCCTACGAGTATGGAGCAGGCCCAATAGTCGCCAAAATGCTAGTAGACGAAGGCGTAAACCTAGTTGTGGCCGGAGAGATAGGGCCAGGAGTATCCTCAATACTTGAACATCATAACGTGGAAAAGGTAACATTTAAAGCTGGAGCTTCAGTATCAGAAGTGCTAAAAGAAATACTAGAAAAGAAGGTGCTAGCAAATGAATAAAACAAACAATTATTCATTTTCGGGTCCGGGTTATGGTCCAGGATACGGGAGAAGACGCGGAGGAGGATTAGGTCCAGGAGCACCAGGCCCATACGGGCCTCCGCCTCCAGTTCCACCGCCACAACAGCCATTCCGAATGCCAGCTGGAACGTTTAAGGTTGCGGTTGCAACCGAAGGGCCAGGCGGCCTAGACGATATAGTATCGCCTAGATTTGGCAGATGCCCATCATTCACCATAGTAACAATTGGAGGCGGCAACATCAAGGATGTGAAGGTTATTCAGAATCAAGCAGCCTTTGCTGCGCGTGGAGCCGGAATTGCAGCTATTCAAGCATTGGCTAATGAAGGTGTAAAGGTTATTGTTGCTGGAAGATTTGGGCCGTGGGCAAGTCAAGCTTCAATGCAGTTTGGCATGCAAATGGTTATGGTTCCGCCCGGCATACGCGTAAGAGACGCCATAAACGGTTATATTCTCGGCCGCCGGTAGGCAGCTAGGCTTGAGCCTTTCAAGTAGACCTAAGGAAATAGTGGTTGCAAGCGGAAAGGGAGGAGTAGGAAAAACAACCGTTACGGCTTCTCTCTCCGTTTTCCTAGCTAAAAATGGCCACAAAATCGTTGCCGTCGACGCCGATGTGGACGCGCCTAACCTATCAATAACTCTAGGCGGAGGAAAAAGGCGTGAAAGCAGAGAAATAAAGATTTCACATAAAGCAGCCTTAAATCCAGAGAAATGCGTTAAATGCGGAAAATGCGTTGAAACTTGTCGTTACGGAGCAATTTTCCAACCTAGCAGGGATGAAGTCCCGTTTATCATTGATATTTTGTGTGAAGGATGCGGTGCCTGCACGCTTGTCTGTCCAGCTGAAGCGATAAAAATTGAGGATAGGAGAACTGGAGAGCTAATTATAGAGGATACAAGGTATGGTTTTCCACTTGTGACTGGAAGACTTGAATTGGGAGAGCACAATTCTGGGCATTTAGTAACTTCTGTAAAGAAGATTGGGCATGTTGAGGCTGAAAATGCCGGCGCAGACCTAATCGTTGTTGACGGAGCGCCCGGAATAGGCTGCCCAGTCATAGCCTCCATTTCCGGAGCCTCCTATGTAGTTGCAGTTACGGAGCCTACGCCAGCCGCCAAACGAGACCTAGAACGCCTAATAAGCGTAGTTAAGCATTTTAACGTTCCATCCGGAATAATAATCAACAAGGCGGAAATATCCGAATCCTACCGGAAAGAACTTGAAAGCTGGATTACAAAAGAACTTGAAATACCCATTTTAGGCGAAATACCAGTCGACTACGAAGTTTTGAAGGCTTTAACGCATATGACTCCGATAATCGAGTATAATCCCTCTTCAAAGGCTGCGAAGGCCATACTTGAAATATGCGCAAGGATAGTTGAGAAAATTGAGTGAAGAAATCGCTAAATTTTTCCATATAAAGCCTGTTTCCACGCCCATTGTGGCAGTTACTGGCGGAAAAGGCGGAACTGGAAAGACAACGGTTGCGGTTAATTTGGCGGTTGCCTTGAAAATGCGCGGGAAAAACGTAATGCTTGTGGATTTAGACGTTGACTGTCCAAACGACGCGGTTCTTTTCGGAAAGAAACTTGAAAACGGCAGGGAGATAACCTTCTTCAAACCTAAAATAAACACTGAGAAATGCGTTAAATGCGGAAAATGCGCTGAAGCATGTCTAGAAAATGCCTTAGTCTACGTTAAAGATCAATTTCCAGTTTTCTTCGAGGAGCTGTGCTCTGGCTGTGCAGCATGTAAGCTTGTCTGTCCCGCAGACGCAATTGAGGAGGACCATAAAGTTTTAGGAAAAGTATACATTTCCGAGGTTGACGGAATTAGGCTTATTTCTGGAGAATTAAAGCCTACAGAAGCCAGAAGCCCGCTTGTAGCCTTTAAAACTAAGCAGAAAACCTACGAAGTTGCAGAAAAGGAAAGTTTAGACATTATTCTAGTTGACACCGCGCCAGGCGTCCATAACCCGGTTGTTAGGGCGCTCCAAGGAGCAGACTATGCTTTAGCCGTTACTGAGCCTACTCCGCTTGGCGCCCATGACCTAAGCCGCATACTCGACTTAACCAAGAGTTTAGATATTTCAACAAGCGTTGTCCTCAACAGAGCCGATATCAAGGGTGGATTCAAGAAGGTGATATATGATATATGCGAAAAATACGATGCGAAAATTGTTTCTGAAATTCCATTTGATGAAAAACTTATAGAAGCCTACATCCGCGGCGTTCCAGTTGTAAAGCTTTTCCCAGACTCGCCAAGTGCAAAAGCAATCTTTAAGCTTGCAGATTATGTTTCCGAACGACTTAAATAGCCTAAAGAAATTATGAAATATTTCACAAAATTAACGTTTGAGCTTCAGAGGCGTATGACTTATGCCAAACGAAAGAATAGTAATCCCAGTAATTGAAAACTCAGGTCTAGAATCTAGGCTTTCCGAACATTTTGGAAGAGCCCCCTACTTCATGGTTGTCGAAATCGACTCTAAAGGCGAAATAGTCAATATTGAGGCTATTCCAAACACAAGCGAACATTTCGGCGGATTCGGAAGGCCTCCAGACAAAATCCTGCAGTTAAGGCCGACTGCGCTAATAACCTATGGAATGGGGCCAAGAGCACTAAGCATTTTCCAGCAGGCAAGAGTTGCAGTTTTAAGGGCTAACGCATCAACTGTCCGCGAAGTTATTGAGGCATTCAAAAGAAATGAGCTTGAAGAATTAACTGAGGGTTGCCGTGAAGCGAGACATCCGCTGTAAACGCCTAAAATAACTTTAGAGGAGGGCTTAAAGCATTGCTGAAAGAACTTCAAAAAGACGATGTTACTGTATTTTCTGAGAAAGTTCTTGAGCTTTATAGGAAAAGGATAAATGTAGGTGTTCTTAAGGACGCTAATCTAACTTACTCTTATACTGGGCCTTGCGGAGACACAATTAAGCTTTACCTAAAAATCAACGGCGAAACCATCGAAGACGCAAGCTTTGAATGTATCGGCTGCATAGCCGCTTATGCCTCTGCTTCCGCCCTAACAGAATTAATAAAGGGAAAGACGCTTAAGGAAGCCCAACAAATAGGCGTGGAGCATATCCTGAAGGAGCTAGGCGGCCTACCAGAATCCCACATGCATTGTCCACGCCTAGCCGTAACAACTTTACGTAAAGCAATTGAGGAGTATGAAAATCATGAGTGAAA
>CAYXFE010000002.1:0-22609 GCA_964464195.1 uncultured Candidatus Bathyarchaeia archaeon | reverse complement strand
AACTTAACAAGATTATGCAGGCGGCCACCCTGAGAAAGGTTCTGTCCTAGCCGAAGTGAGAAATATGGTTTGGGAACAACTTGAAAAAATGGGATTAAAACCCAAAAGGAAAGAAAAAACAAAAATAGAGGAAAGAAAAGAGGAGATTGAAAAATTCCTCGAAAAAATAAAAAGTGATGAAAATAAAAGGAAGATTCTAGCGCTTCTCATAGAAAGCTTTTCAGAGGAAGATCCCAAGGAAATTCTCGTTTACGGAATGTATGTGAAGAAGAATCTGGCTTCCTTTGTTCCAGCAAGCAAAGATAAGCGTCTAGAGAAAACTCTTGAATGGCTAGAGAAAGCCATAGAAGAATTCATGAAACACGCAAAATGAACACAAATAAATTGCCCGGTTTTGATTCGGTTCAATTGACAGTTCTTGTCGATAATGAAGCCTATCTGGAAGGCTTAGGTTCAACTTGGGGACTTTCAATTTACGTTGAGGCTGAAATAGACGGTTTTAAAAGGAAAGTTTTGATGGATACAAGCGGCTCATACGATGTGTTAACCTATAATTCATCAAAGCTTAGAGTAGACCTTTCAGCAGTTGAAGCCATCTTCATTTCCCATTGGCACGGAGACCACTGCGGATGCCTAAAAGAAGTCTTGGAAGTGTTAAAGCCGGAAACGCCTGTTTATGTTCCATCCCTGAATAGAGGTGGAGTTAAAGTCATAGAGGAGGCTGGAGGCAAAGCCATAATATGCTCAAAGCCAGAAAGCTTTCTTGGAGGATTTCTCTCAACAGGCTGCCTTGGAAGATGGACTAAAGAACATTCATTACTAATTAAACTTGCAAATTCAGAATTTATCTTGCTGACTGGATGCGCCCATCCCGGAGTAATAAACATAATTGAGCATTCGCAGAATTTGCTTAGAAATTTTAGGCTTAAAGCCGTAATTGGAGGCTTCCACATTTCGGGTAGAAGAGAAGGATTGGCTGTAGGCGAATTTATGAAGAGAAACAATGTTGAAATCGTCAGCCCTTGCCATTGTACCGGAACAGACGCGAAAAGGGCTATTGCTGAAGTTCTAGGAGACAATTATGCGAGATGTGGCTCTGGGAAAAGCTTTCAATTTAGAGTCATGTAAATGATGGATGTAAGGTATTTATTTGATGCTTTCGCTGAGAGATATGATGAATGGTATGAGAAGCCTTTTGGGAAGTCAGCCTTTAAACTAGAAAAAGCCAGCATCAAATCTTTATGTAAAGGTTTGAAGCCCCCTCTTCTAGAAGTTGGCGTTGGAACCGGAAGGTTCGCACAGGCATTAGGCATAGAATATGGAGTAGACATATCCTCAGGAGTGTTGAAGTTCGCTAAGAAGCGTGAAGTAACTGTTGTTAAAGGAGCTGGAGAAGAATTACCGTTTAAAGACAAAGTCTTCGGCGGAGTCTTCCTGATTGTTACCCTCTGCTTCGTCGATGCCCCTCTTAAAGTTTTAAAGGAGTCCGCGAGGGTCTTGAGGGATGACGGAAGCATAATTCTCGGCTTAATACTGAAAGAAAGCCCTTGGGCACGTTTCTATGAAGAGAAGGCTAGAATGGGAAATATATTCTATAGAAATGCAAACTTTTACAGTTTCAAAACAATAAAAGAAATGCTGAGAGAGGCTGAATTGGAGATTGAAAAGGTGAGTTCTACTATATTTCAGCCTCCAACCGAAAAACCTCTTAAATTTCAGCCTCCGAGAAATGGCTATTATGAAAAGGCGGGTTTCACAGCCTTGAAAGTTAAAAAGGCTTTTAGGCATAGTAGTTACAGGCAGGCTTGTTGAAAATGTTTGCTTTTGGCCCTGTTCCATCAAGGCGTCTAGGAAGAAGTTTAGGAATAAATAATATTCCGCCCAAAACATGCTCCTATTCATGCGTTTATTGTCAGCTCGGAAGAACCAGCCAACTTATCGCTAATAGGCAAGCCTTCTACAAGCCAAAAGAAATCTTCAAGGAAGTTAGAAGGAAGGTTGATGAGGCTATTTCGAGAAACGAAAACATTGATTATCTCACGTTTGTTCCAGACGGAGAACCAACCTTAGACATTAACCTAGGCAAGGAAATATCCCTTTTAAGGCAGATAGGAATACCAATAGCCGTTTTAACGAACGCCTCGCTGCTTTGGCGGGAAGACGTGAGAGAAGATTTGTTAGAGGCGGATCTTGTTTCGTTGAAGGTTGATGCTGTTAATCAGGCTTTGTGGATGAAAATAAATAGGCCTCATAAAAGTTTAAGTTTAGACAAGATTCTCGATGGCATAATAGATTTTGCGGAAGCTTTTAGAGGAACTATAATAAGCGAAACAATGCTGATTGACATGATAGAATATGATGATGAGCTGCGGAAGATCGCCGTTTTTCTTGGAGAATTAGCTGGACTGGAGAAGGCTTACATTGCCGTTCCAACTAGGCCTCCAACAGAAAAGTGGGTGAGGCCAGCCAAAGAAGAAACCCTAAACCTTGCCTACCAAATTTTTTCTGAAAGGCTCGGCGATGAAAGAGTTGAGTATTTAATAGGTTATGAGGGCAATGCCTTTGCATTTACTGGAAACGTTAAAGAGGATTTATTGGCTATAACGGCTGTTCATCCAATGCGAAAGGAAGCTGTTGAAGAATTCTTAAAGAAGGCGAATGCGGAGTGGCGTGTAGTTGAGGAATTGTTGCATGAGAATTTGCTTGTAGAGCTTGAGTATGAGGGAAAATTGTATTATATGCGGAAACTGCCAAATAGAATTAAATCTACTGATCGATAGCAAAACTAATTTGCTGGAATTTAGGGCAACATGTATATTTGACTTCCCTTAATTATGTGGAAGTTTAGGAGAGGAGGAAAAGGACGCTTGGTACTTATAGAGGTTAGATGGCATGGACGAGGAGGGCAAGGAGCATGGACAGCAAGCGAGCTTCTGGCAAAAGCAGCAATCCATGAGGGAAAGTATATTCAGTCATTTCCAGAGTTCGGTCCAGAAAGAATGGGCGCTCCAGTAAGAGCCTTCACACGTATAAGCGACAAGCCAATAAGGCTGCACTGCTCAGTCTACAGTCCAGACGTAGTAGTAGTTTTGGACCCAACCCTCATGGCGACTGTTCCAGTCACTGAAGGCCTAAAACAGAACGGAGCCGTCGTTGTCAATACTGGCGAAGAACCTGCAAGGATGAAGGAGAAATTGAAAATTGCGAATGGAACCGTTTGGACAGTTCCAGCAACCGAGATTGCCATAAAAATTCTGGGGAGGCCTATAACGAATACTGCCATGTTAGGGGCGGTTGCACGTGCAACAAATATTGTGAGTATGGAAAGTATTGAGAAGGCTGTTAAGGAGCGTTTTCCAGCTCAGCTGGCTGAAAAGAATATTGAAGTTATTAAAGAAGCCTATAAGGAGGCTAAATCTGCATGAGTCCAGAATATAAAGGTTGGAAGGAAATACCAATAGCCGGCGTATGCTGGCTTCCAAGCACAGAATACAAGACTGGAGACTGGCGAACCTACAAGCCGGTTTGGGATTCTGAAAAATGCATTCGATGCATGCTATGTCACATCTACTGTCCAGAAGGAGCAGTAAAATATAATCCGGAAACGGACGCTATGGAATTTGACTACGACTTCTGCAAGGGATGCGGAATCTGCGCAAACGAATGTCCAAAAGAGGCTATAAAAATGGTTCTAGAAGAAAAGGAGTGAAATGCAATGGCGAAAGTTGCGCAGAAAGTTATAGCATTAAGCGGAGACGAAGCCGTCGCGTATGCGGTTAAGCAATGCGACGTAGACGTAGTAGCAGCCTATCCGATTACGCCGCAGACAATAATAGTTGAGAGATTCAGCGAATACGTTGCAAACGGAGAGGTTGACACTGCCTTTATATGCGTAGAATCTGAGCATAGCGCTTTGACATGCTGCCTAACAGCAGCCGCAACTGGCGCAAGAGCATTTACAGCCACTGCCTCGGCTGGACTAGCCCTAATGCATGAGATTTTAGGCGTAACCTCGGGCTGCAGAGCCCCAGTTGTTATGGCGATTGTCAACCGCGCCTTATCTGCGCCAATCAACATTCACTGCGACCATTCAGACAGCATGGCCGAACGGGACATGGGTTGGATACACATCTACGCGGAAAACAGCCAAGAAGCCTACGACTCGATAATTCAAGCCTTCCGCATAGCAGAGCATCCAGATGTTCTACTACCAACACTGGTCGGCTTGGACGGCTTCGTCTTAAGCCACACACTGGAAAACGTCAACGTCCTGCCGGATGAAGCTGTGAAAAACTTTGTTGGAGAGAGAAAGTTTCCGCTTGTAAAGAACCATGAGGGCAAGATGGTTCCATTCAAGCTTGACCCAGAAAACCCCATAACAATTGGGCCGCTTGACCTCTACGATTACTATTTTGAGCATAAACGCCAGCAGGAAGAAGCCATGAAAAAAGCCTACGAAGTGATAAAGCAAGTTCATGAGGAATATGCCCAGCTTAGCGGACGAAGATACGGAAACGGCCTAGTTGAGCCCTACCGGCTGGAAGATGCAGAAATAGCCGCTGTCTGTATAGGCTCAACGGCTGGAACAGTAAAAACAGTTGTGGATGAACTACGCGAAAAAGGCGTGAAGGCTGGACTATTAAGAATCAGAGTTTTCAGACCCCTTCCGGTTCAGGACATAATTCAATGGCTTTCAGATAAGAAAGCGGTTGCGGTCATGGATAGGGCATGTAGCTTCGGTGGAAACGGTGGACCATTATTCCATGAAATCCGCCATTCACTCTACGATTTACCAAACCGACCGCCAGTAGTCAACTACATTTACGGACTTGGCGGAAGGGACACACCACCACACCTAATACGTAAGATCTATCAAGACCTGCAGAAAATCGCTGAGACAGGCCGAGTGGAGCAGCTTGTCAGCTTTATTGGATTAAGGGAGTGAGAGGTGAAAGAGTATGGCTGAATGGAAGTTTACAGCTAAGGATTTCGCGCAAATACCCGAACGCTTCGCTTCTGGGCATAGGGCATGCGCCGGATGCGGACCAGCAATAGCCATGCGATTAGTGCTGAAGGCTGCTAGAGGCCCTGTAATAGCTACGCATTCAACTGGATGCATGGAAGTAGTCTCAACAATTTATCCATACACTGCCTGGAGAATTCCATGGATACATACAGCCTTCGAGAATGTTGCCGCGAACGCTTCTGGAATTGAAACGGCACTGAAGGTTTTGAAGAAGAAGGGACGCTTAAAGTATGAGCATGTAGACGTTATAGCCTTCGGCGGAGACGGCGGAACTTACGATATAGGTTTTCAAGCTTTGTCGGGTGCGGCTGAAAGAGGACATGACTTCCTATACGTGCTTTATGACAATGAAGCTTACATGAATACTGGAATTCAACGCAGCGGAGGCACACCATTAGGCGCATGGACAACAACCTCACCGGCTGGAAGGGTTATTCCAGGCAAGACTGAACGTAAAAAGCCGATAGCCGACATAATGGTTGCCCATGAAATTCCATACGTTGCAACCGCCACAATCTCGGAATGGAGAGACCTCGTTGTTAAGGCTAGAAAAGGAATGGAAGTTGAAGGCCCAGCGTTTCTACACGTTCTTGCGCCTTGTCCACGCGGATGGAGACATGACACAAGCAAGACAATCGAAATCGCTAGGTTGGCAGTTGAAACATGCGTATTTCCCTTGTGGGAGGCAGAAAACGGAGAGTATAGGCTTTCTCCGGCAAGCAAGAAGATAGCGCTTAAGCCAGAACTGAAAAAGCCAGTTGAGGAATACTTGAAAACTCAGGGAAGATTTAGGCACTTATTCAAGCCTGAAAACAAGCATGTAATAGATGAAATCCAGAAAGAAGTTGACAGACGCTGGCAAAAACTTCTAAAGCTCTGCGGAATAAGCTAGCAGCAATTTCCCTACTTTTCTTTAATAATTATCGCGTTTACTGGACAATTTTTCTGGCATTCTCTACAACCGCTGCATTCGCTTGCATTCACAACTATAGGCATGTCTTCAAACCATTCCAAGACTCCAAATGAGCACGCCTCAACGCACTTCTTGCAGCCCTCACATTTTTCATAATCTATCTTGATTTCCACAATCAAGGCTTTATTCATCTCAAGACTGGAACTTTAAGGCGGTTCCTGCATGAATTTCAATGAATTTTTCTTTAAATTCTTCCCTAAACCTTTTAATAGCCTTCTCTCCAGTACAGTGGCATGCGCCGACAAATTCTGGATTAATCTGCCTAAAAGATTGAATAGTCCACTCAATTCTATCTTCATCAGCCTCTATTAGATGGAAACCCCCAATAACCGCGTAAACCCGGCTTTTTCCAGTAATTTTCTGAGAGTATCTAACCGTGTTAACCACTCCAGAGTGGGCGCATCCAGTAATGATAATCAAGCCTTCATCATAATCAATGATTAGGGCTTGATCATCAAACATTTCATCATGCACAAACCTCTCATCCCTAATGGTTAGGAAGCGTTCAGGAACCTTCTCAAACTGATTTGTTCTTTCAATTTGGCCAGTTGCCCAAACTCCCTCCGCCAACGGCGCAACACTTCTAGAAGGCAGAAACCTCCCGCCATGCTGCTCTATCTGCCACTTAGCGAACGGAATTCCCGCTAGGCGCATGCGTGGCTTAACCACGAATTTGGGTTTTAAAGCGTCAGGATGCAAGATTACGGCAATAGGCTTTTCTATGCACTTCAGCACGTCTAGTAGGCCGCCAGTATGGTCGTAATGTCCATGACTAAGCACTATCGCATTAAGCTTGTCGAAGTCAACGTTCATTTTGTATGCATTATGCAGTATCGCCCTTCCAGTCGCGCCCGTGTCAAGTAGAATGTAGGCTTCATTCTTGCCAGTTCTTGCCTTAACCAGCACTGCCAATCCATGTTCAGGCCATATCCATGGCTTATCCGGATTCTTAGTGTCCTCGACGAGAATTTTAATTTCAACTTCCTCAACCAAGCCTTTTCACCTATTAAGCGGAATATTAAAGTCTCAAATTCAGCATTTATAGATTAGGGAAAAGCTTGTCCAAGAAGAAACATAAGAAACGTAAGATTGAGCCTTGGGAAGATTCCGAATACAGCGAAATTGAGGGATACATGAGCACAGCCGAAGAAGACTTAGAAGACGAAGAATTTGAGGAAGAAGAGGAATAAACGGTAAACATATATTTAGCCCATCAAACTCCTAAATCAAAACCATAGGGATGAAGATTATTGGCAGGTAAAAATCAAGAGCTTATCGATAAAATTCTAAAATTGAAGAAGGAAAAGAAAGCCATAATTTTGGCGCATAACTATCAGAGACCGGAAATCCAGGACATAGCCGACTATATTGGCGATAGCATAGAACTCTCTAGAAAAGCCATGGAAGAGAAAGATGCAGAAATCATTCTGTTTTCAGCTGTGGACTTCATGGCTGAGTCGGCGGCCATACTGAATCCGGAAAAGAAAGTTTTGCTTCCAAGCAAAGGCGCAAGATGTCCAATGGCGCAAATGCTTCCAGTAGAGCAAGTTAGAATGTGGAAGAAGAAATATCCAAACGTGCCTGTAGTCCTATATGTAAATACGTTAGCCGAGGCAAAGGCTGAGTGCGATGTATGCTGCACTTCCGCAAATGCAGTTGAAATAGTTAAAGCCTTAGATGCAGAAACCGTACTTTTTGGACCCGACCACAACCTAGCCTGGCATGTTCGGAAAGAGACTGGAAAGCAGATAATTCCAATTCCAGAACGCGGATTTTGCCCAACCCACGTGCTATTTCAGAGGGAGGAAATAGAAATTCTAAAAAATGAACGTCCAAACGCCGTTGTGGCTGTTCATCCGGAGTGCATGCCGGAGGTGCAGCAAATCGCCGACTTTATAGGTAGCACATCTCAGATGTGCCGTTTCGCCAAGAACTCTGATGCAAAAGAGATGGTAATCGCAACCGAAGTTGGACTTTTGCATCGTTTAAGGAAGGAAAATCCAGATAAAACCTTCATTCCAGCTTACGAGGATGCTGTTTGTCCAAACATGAAGTTAAACACTCTTGAAAGATTATATCTAGCCTTGAAGAATGAACAGTATGTTGTGTCTGTGCCTAAGGCTGTGGCTGAAAAAGCAAGAAGAGCATTAGAGAATATGTTTACTCTTCTTTCCCGCTAGTCTTCTCTGACTCTTTCTTTTCGCTTCCCTCTCCAATCTTCTTTAGTCCGTAGAGGCCGACAAGCGGAACTCCAGCTTCAGGCATAGTGCTTGGAATAAGCATTATTGTATTTGTTCCCGGTTGCTGTCCAATCTCGTAGAGTATATTCATCCATCTTAGGGCCAATGCCTTCGGATTCTTCTCGTAGAGTTCAGCCGCCTCAATCATCTTCTGTGCAGCTTGATATTCGGCTGTTGCAAGAGTTACTCTTGCCATTCTTTCTCTCTCTGCCTGCGCCTGCCGTGACATAGCGTCCTGCAGAATTGAAGGTATTATTACGTCTTTAACTTCAACTGCTGTCACTTTGATTCCCCAAGCCTCAGTTTTTTCGTCTATTATTTCACGTAGGTGCGCTCCAACCTTTTCTCTTTCAGCTAGCAGCTCGTTGAGTTCTATTCGACCGATGACTTCTCTTAGGGTTGTCTGCGCCGCCCATTGAGTTGCAGTCAGATAGTTTTCAACGTTCAGTACGCATTTTTCGACGTCTACTGGTTTGCAGTACATGACTGCGTCGACGTTTACCGGAACATTATCCAATGTGAGAGTCTGCTCTGTTCTAAATGGGATTGTCATTATTCTCGTTGAAACTATCATCGGCACCTTTTCTATGAATGGTATAATGTAGGTTATGCCTGGACCCCTAATGCCAACATAGCGTCCAAGCCTCAGCACCGGCATTCGTTCCCATTCTTTGACTATTCTGATGCCGCTTAGAAGAATAAGCACTACAATTACTATTATGAAGATTAAGAGTATTCCTAACCCATCCATTTGATTTCTCCTCCAGATAACACTAGCGATATAAGGAGTTAAGCTTTTTCATCAGAGGCCTTCACTATGAGAACCAGTCCTTCCTTGCCGACAACAACCACCTTCTCTCCCTTCTTTATGGTTTTTTCAGCTGTTTTCGCACGCCAATACTCCCCAAGAACCCTAACTTCGCCGTTCGGATCCAAATCGGTTATGGCTACTCCTTCCGCTCCGATTAGGGCTTCAGCCCCAGTTTTAGCCTTAAGCATCTTAGTTTCAGCAACCTTATAAACTACAAAGGCGAAGAGGGCAGCCGCCAAAACAGCGGATATTACTAGAACTTCCTGAATTTGCCTTGCAATTTCTGGATTAAGTAGCCACTGAGGTGAAGGAAACATGAAGAGAGCTCCAATAATTATGCAAATTGCACCGGTAATGGCCAATACTCCAATGTTCGTTTTTAACTCCGCAATTATTAATGCGGCACCCAAAACGAAGAATAATATTGCTGCCGGCTCTATTCCAATTGCGCCGAAGGAAACCAAGGCGAGGAAGAGACAGATTGCTCCGGCTATTTCGGCTCCCCATCCAGGAGTCTTAATTCCTATGAAAATAGCGAAAATTCCAATAATTAGGAGAAGCGAACTTACAAGTGGATTATACAAGGCTCTTAGAAACAGGATTTGAGGCCCAGCCGAATACTTCGTTATGCTGGCGTCACTTAACTCATCGAAATCTATCCGTTCAATAAATGTGTAATTTTCAGCTTCTTCGCATGGTACAAGCTTCCAAACAGCCCCTTCTGTCCCATTAAACCTAATTAATGAATATTTCTCAAGGGTTTTGAGTAGATCAGTAATGTTGTTGGCTATAACTTCGATTACCCCAAAACGTAGAGCTTCATCCGCTCCCAAGTTAAGGTTTTCTGTTACAAAACGCTCAGCTGCGGTCACATTTCTGCAATGAAGCTTAGCATGATTAACCATCAGCTTCTTGTAGGCATTTATATACTTTGAATAATTTATTGGCCCCAGCGATGAGACAGGCTGGCATGAGCCTATAGTTGTTCCGGGAGCCATAGCTGCTATATGCGAAGCCATTAGGATGTAGGTTCCTCCGCTCCAGGCGGTGGCTCCACTAGGATAGACAAACACGCATGTCGGCGTTTCAGAATTTTCCAGCATGGTCATAATCTCCTGAACTGCTTCTGCTTCTCCTCCCGGCGTGTTCTCAACAAATATTGCTAGGCGGGCGTCCATAGCTTTAGCCATTTTAAGTGAATCTTCAAACATTAATTTTGTAGCTCTGGTTATTTCGCCGTTAACTTCCACAAGTAAAACCTTATTTGAGCCTTTTCCATCTACGAGCGTTGCATTCAAGTTTAGAAAGAGCGAGAAAGAAGCAAGTATCAAAAGGGATATTGCATATTTGCTTTTCAATTTCATCAATGCTTTTTAATCCTTACAGCCAAATAAATTAATCGAGAATAATCCAAAGCTCAGTGATTGATATGCCTCCTTTAAAGGAGTATACGCTTGAAGAGTATAAGAAGATGCTGGCGGAGAAAGTTAAGCGTAGAGAGCTTAAATGTCCAAGATGTGGAAATGAAGAGGACTTTATGGTTAATGAACTTGGCCATGTCTTCTGTAATAAATGCTATGAGAAATTAAGATTTGTAAGATGGAACAAAAGATAGCATGTTAAATTTCGCCTTTGAATGTTTTTGCATCAAAAATTCGTTTAACAACCGTAAGATTCGTTAAAACAGCCAAAATAATCAACAAAATAAACGGTTGATTCAGTATTCCTCCAATCATTATCAAAAATAACCGGACATCCCTATTTGCTGCATATCCTGAAAAACCACTTTTATATACTAAACCTAAGCCAGCCTCAGCTCTTGCCCTGCTATAGCTTACCATCAAACTTCCAAAAAGGGCTGCGAGGCCAAAAGTCAAAACCAGACTAGAATCATAATTTGAGTTTAACGCGTTAAGAGTTAATCCTAAAATTATCGCTGAGTCCGCATATCTATCAAGAAGCGAATCAAAGAATCCTCCAAACCTTGAAGTCTTTCCAGTTAGAACGGCTAAATCCCCGTCTACCCCATCGAGTATCGAGCATGTTTGTGCGAGTATTCCACCGGCGATTGCTTGCCCTATGGAAAAGCAGATTCCCGAAATTAATCCTACAAGAAAGCTTAGGAAGCTCATTTGATTAGGCGTTATCCTTGTGTGTTCAGCCAGAAATTTTGCGATTGGTCTGGAAAATTTTCTGTTAATGTGCTGTGAGACTATTCCATCCCATTTTTTAGGCAATCGTTTTCATCTCAGCCAGAATTTTTTCGGCAAATTCCAAGTCTTCTGGAAGGTCTATGTCAAGCCAGAAAAGCCCTGACACATCGCATGCCTTCAGCCTGACATCTTCAGAAATCATTCTTTTTATGCAGTTGCTTAGAGTAGCCCTTGTTGAGGCTTCCCTAACTTTTTCTATTGCCTTGAAGATTTTCCGGTCTAGGATGAAGACTCCGGTGTCTACGGCGTTCCACTCGCTCAATTTTTTCCCAATATTTTGGATGTATCCCTCCTTGTCAACTAGGACTTTTGTTGCGTCCTTTAGCTGCGGAGAATACTTCGGCGAGTAATCCACACAGAGAAGAGGCTTATCATCCACGTGTTCTATGGCTTTCTTAACTATCTCTGGGCTGACTATGTGATCTGCCATCAAAACCAGAAAGGGCTCATCTTCATCCAAGAAATTTTTTGCATGATATAGCGAAACAGCATTTCCGTCATCGTATTGCGGATTGTAGGCATATTCGATTTTTACTCCATATTTTTCTCCATTGCCCAAAAAATTGCGTATTTTTTCCGCTTTATATCCAACAACAACTATGCATTCTTTTACGCCGTTCTTCTTCAAAGCTTCTAGGGGATACTCTATTAGTGGTTTTCCAAAAATGGGGATTAAGGGTTTAGGCTTCTCATTCATGCATGTGGATATGCGTTTTCCCCGCCCAGCGGCGAGTATTACTGCCCTAATCATTTATCTTTCTCTCTTGCCCTGAATGAATTCTTCTACCCATTGTCTGGCTAGGTGGTCTGGCACTTGCTGTGGCGGATGCTTGAAGGCGTAGGCTGAGATGCTTATTAGCGGTCCGGCTACTCCTCTGTCAAGCGCCAGCTTCACAGCCCTAATAACATCGATTACCATTCCGGCGCTATTAGGAGAATCCTCAACTTGAAGCCGCACATCAATCGTTACTGGCGTGTCGCCGAATTTTTTGCCTTCAATCCGTATATAGCATACTTTTGTGTCGTTGAGGAATGGCACGTGGCCGCTTGGTCCAGCCCATGCATCCGTCTTGTATGGAACTAGGCTTGTTACCGCCTCGGTCTTGCTTATCTTCTTGGTTGTCAGCCTATTGTCGTCAATCATGTTGAGGAAGTCGGTGTTTCCGCCGACATTCAGCTGATAGGTTCGCTCTATTTTGACTCCCCGCATTATTAGCAGATGCGCGAGTGCCCTATGCACTATTGTTGCGCCTAGCTGGCTTTTAACGTCGTCTCCTGCTATTGGTATGCCTCTCTCCTCAAATTTTCCGGCCCATGTCGGGTCTGAGGCTATAAATTCAGGTATGCAGTTTACAAATGCGCATTTGGCTTCTAGGCATGCTTCGGCTAGGTAGCGTGAAGCCTTGTAGCTTCCGACTGGAAGGAAGTTTATCAGCATGTCCGCCTGGGTTTCCCGCAGTACTTGCGCCACGTCTACTGGCTTTACTTCCTTCTCGTCATAGACCTTGAAGGCTTCCCGCATGTGGGGCGCTACGCCGTCAAGTATTGGCGCTGGCAGGACCTCAACGCCTAGCCTTGGCACATCAGCGAATTTATAGCAGCAGTTTGGCTCCGTGAATATGGCCTCTGATAAGTCCTTGCCTATCTTGAGCCTGTTGACGTCGAAGGCGGCCACAAATTTTATGTCCTTTATCTTGTAGCCTCCAAAGTTGACGTGCATGAGGCCGGGTATGCGATCGCGGTCATTGGCGTTCTTGTAGTATTCTACGCCTTGAATTAGGGCTGAAGCGCAGTTTCCTATACCAGCTATTGCTACACGTATTACCATCTTGACTCTCCCTCCTCTTTACGAAAGCAATATAGAGCTTAAGTAAGAGGGGAAGGCTGTCCTATGAATAGAACAAATGCATTTTTCAATGCTGAAACACTCATATAAAAGTTTTACTCCACAACTTGCATAGATTAATCAATGATTTGCACATTGTTAATGGAAAGAAATTTGAGAATCCATCATAAGCTTGTCTAGAGGTGAATTGAGGCTGAAGACTCTATCAGCCTTTGGACTCAAATGGCTTCTCGTAGCAGAGTCGCTTTTCGCCGGGGCATACATAGCCCTAACGCGGGGGCTCTTCCTAATATTCCTAGTCTCAATAGGTCAGAACGTTGAGGGAATCTCCCTCATAGTGCTTCTCTCATCCCTTCTCCCAGTAATTATTGGATTCATTCTTTACAGGAGTCCCGGCTTTTTGATTAGGAAGGTTAAGTTGAAGCTCTCGCTTTTCCACTTGTCAGAAAGACTCGTATGGTTTATCATGCCCCTAACAACGAATATTCTCGTTATTTCCCTACTCTATTCACTTTGCATAGTTTTCTCATCATTCATAAGCACCTTCTTAACATTCACAATCTACGGCTTACTCACAGAGGAGGAAATAAAGGATGTTACTTCGAAAAGGACGGCGGCGGGGAATGTATCAAGCATTATAGGATTTACGCTTGGAACATTGCTTCTAGCCATTTTAGGGCAAGCCGAAAAATTCCTCTACATCTTCTCCTTAGGCGCATTAATTGGAATCCTATCAACAATTTCTGTTCTATTTATGGATTTATCGAGGCTTGAAGGAGCCGAACTGCCCAAAGGAGTTAAGGAACCCGAGAAAATCTTCTCAGTCTCAGCCTTCTTCATATCCTTCTTACTTGCCGGAAATCTTCTCTCAATAATTTGGACTCCCTATTTAATGAGGGAGCTTGGAGCTCCAGAATTTCTAGTGGCTTCTTTAAGCTTGGGTGGAACAGTTTCAAGCATAGCCGCCTCGCTTTTCTGGGGCAAAAGAAGCCTGAGATCTCTACGTGCCGGACTGATTCTTAATATTTTATCTCCAATTCTCATATTGTTCATTCACATTCCCTATTATCATCTTGGAATCTCAGTTTACAATTCATTCGTCTATACAGCCGCAAACTTTCTTGGATTATTCCTTTTCGCCAGATACAATGAGTGGTTTGGAGCAGTCAAATCAAGCACTTTAATAATTGTTGTTGGAAATCTGGCTCAGCTTATTGCAGCAATTTTCGGACTATTAGTAGGCGCGAATTATCTGCTCAGCTTTCTACTAGTAATTGCATTGTATGGCTGCTCCCTAGCCCTAGCCATCCTAACCATTCCGGAAGTTGCGGTTGTGCCGGAACCTCTCGCTCGAACCTACTCGCTTGTTCTCTACAGAAGCAGCCTATTCGGCTATAGAGTCGCCATAGAAATATCAAAGGAAACAATCTTTACAATATTCAGAATCATCGCCTTAACAATCGTTTTCTCAGCGTTATACTTAATATATAGAATTCTTTGGGCATTAATGATGTGAGGAGAGGCTGAGGCGAATGTTTGCACAGAACAATACGGGCATATCGGAACTGTTTAATCAGATAGCTTCGGAAATAGTGAATTTCATTCCTAAAGTTCTCATAAGCCTAGTCATAATCCTAATTGCAATAGCAGTCATTAAAGTTATAAATTTTCTATTCCGAAAGCTTTTAGGAATGGCGAAAATCGACGAATTTTTCGCAAAAGCAACTGGAATATCCCTTCCATTCTCAATAGTTAATTTACTAATTTATCTAGCTGATTTAGGAATAATCCTAATCGCTGCCTACGGTATTGTTGACGTCTGTGCAGGACCAACCTATACGCGGTTAATGACCGACGTTCTCTATTACGGAGCTAGAATAGCAAGCGTAATAGTTATTACTCTTGTGATATTTGCGAGCTTCAATCTGATTGTCAGAAGATTACGCGTTGAAACTAGGCTGAGAGGCTATATGCTCTTTATAGTCATGCTGTTGGTAACAGCCATGCTCGTGGATATAACGGCTCTCTCAGACCCGGTGAAATCGGCACTAATTATGGGAATATCAATAGGCGTAGGAATATCCCTTGGAGTTTTTGCAATATGGTTCTTCTTCCATGAATATTTGGATAGAATACTTGAAAAGAAAGAAGCAGAATCACGGGCATGACATTTCCTAAAATAGGGCGGCGAAAAGTAGGGCTATAGAGCCAATAACATTAATTAATATGTCAAGCGAAGGTCCAGCAGTATCCTTGAATGGGTCTCCTATAGTGTCTCCGATTACAGCCGCCGCATGTGCTGATGTGCCCTTTCCGCCATGCGCTCCAGATTCTATATACTTTTTAGCGTTGTCCCATGCCGTTCCACTATTCATCAAGAGGAGGGCCATTGGCAAAACCGTCGCTAGGTTTCCAGCTATAAAGCCGCCGACCGCTTCAGCTCCGAAAATAAATCCAACAATTAGAGGTGCAACTATAGAGATTATTGCTGGAGCAAAAAGCCCCTTTAAAGCAGATTTTGAGCTTATATCAATGCATTTTACATAATCTGGGTCGGTTTCGCCTTTAGCTAGACCAGCTACTTCTTTGAATTGCCTTCTAATTTCAGCTATCATTTCAAAGGCGGCTTTTCCCACAGCCTTGAATAGGAATGAGGAGAAAAGGAAGGTTACCATTCCGCCAGCAATTAGACCAACTATAACGTTGGGATTCATCAAGTTTATGGCGGATAATTCAGCTGCTTCTACGAAGGCTGAAAATAGGGCTACTTGCGCCAAACCGGAAGCGCCTACAGCGTAGCTTTTACAGATAGCCTTAGCCGTGTTTCCAATAGAGTCGAGGGCATGAACATTATCATATGCTTCATCATCCTTAATATGCGCCATTTTGATTATGCCTTGAGCATTATCTACTATTGGGCCATAAGCAGACATTGACATGACGGTTGCTGTTATTGAGAGAAAACCCACTGCAAGCAGAGATATGCCAAAAAGCCCTAGAATCTGGTAAGAGAGAAAGACTGCAACGCAAAAAACTATGATGGGTATGGCTACGCTCTCCAGTCCCACAGCCAATCCCATAAGAACATTCGTTGCGGCGCCAGTCCGTGAAGATTTAGCAATTGCCTTAACCGGCGAATAACTATGCAATGTATAATATTCTGTGAAGACGGCGAAGAGAAAAACGGTTATTATTCCAATGAGAATAACATAAAGCGGATTGAGATTTCCCTCAAAAATATGATTTACTAGAAAATATGAGGCTACCACTGTGAAACAGCTTGCCGCAAATACTCCGTGATCAATGACGATTATAGGCTTTTCCCTCTCGGCTCTGATGAAGAGAAGAGCAAACATGGAGGCAAAAACTCCTACAGCCATAACTGCTATGGGAAAGAATGACCATTCAAATGCCCTTTGCAACCCTCCAACTTTCATTCCTTCCTGAAAACCCACAAGAATGGCGGCTATAAGCGTGCAAACATAAGATTGAAAGACATCCGCGCCCGTTCCAGCAATGTCACCAACATTATCGCCAACCTGATCCGCGATAACGGCTGGATTTCTAGGGTCATCTTCAGGAATTCCCTTTTCAACCTTTCCAACTAAGTCTGCGCCCATATCCGCTGCTTTCGTGAATATTCCTCCGCCAACCCTCGCGAAAAGAGCGGTCAACGAAGCACCAAATCCTAAACCAACTATTTGCGCTGGATTTTCTCCGGCGAGTAGATAAAGAACAGTTACGCCTAACAGACCGATTCCAGCGAGGGTTAACCCCATTATTGAGCCGCTGTAGAAGGCTGTTTTAAATGCTTCATTAAGGCTTGAACGTGAAGAATCAGCCGTGCGGACGTTGGCGTTTATGGCAACTATCATTCCAATATAGCCCGCGAAGGCTGAAAGTAAGGCGCCTAGAGCGAAAGTTAATCCTGGAAAGGGATCATTCAAGACTAGCCCCAAAATTATGGCTAGAACAACTATGAATGGAGTTATGGTTTTGAATTGTCTATGGAGATAGGCTTTTGCCCCTTCCTTTATTGCCTTGTGAACTCGGAGCATATTTTCGTCGTCAACTTTTCTGTTCAGAATTTTTAGGGCTAGAATTAACGCGAGAACTAAGGATGCGGCTCCTGAAGACAGCACTATGAATATTAAGTCCATGATGTGTTTCTCCAGTTTTCATAGGAGGCTTCTGAATTTTTCGTAGAAGAACAATTTAACTCTTTTTGTTCGATTTCAGCTCATTCTTTTCGGCAAGGTTCGCTCATGAATCTTTACGGCTGCATAAACAAAGATTGCTGTAAATATAATAATCGCTGCAAAATCCAGCGGCAACGCATAGTATCCACTATTCAAAATTGAATGACGAACTAAATCCGTAAAGTAGGTTAGCGGAGAAATTGAAGATATAATTCTTCCCCAATATGGTAACTGTTCAATTGGAATGAATATTCCGCTGATAAATACCAGTGGAAACTTAACCAGCGAAGATATCATCATGGTTGTTGCCGGTATGTCTGTCGGCGGATAAGACGATAAAAGAATGCTTAAGGCTGAAAAACAAAAAGAAGAAAGAATTAAACCCAAAATTATAATTAAAAAGTTTGTAAATCCTAATCCATAGAATAAGACGATTACCGCAGGTATCAATGAGATTATCATGCCGAACATAAACGAAGCTAGCATATCGCCAAGCAGAATAGCCCAAAATTCAATTGGGCAGCATATAAGCCTCTCAAGAGTTTTTGAGCGTGTCTCCCATGGAATTATCCCCGGCCCAACAGATGTGGACGTGAAGAAAACAGTCATGCTTAATAGTCCAGGTAACAGTTCCTTTACAGACATCTCTCTTCCGATGGTATAGGCTAAGAAGAGGAAAAATGGGAAAAGCAATCCGAAGATTATTACTGGACCCTTAAAATAGTAAATTCTGATATTCTTCTTCGTAATGGCAAAAGATCTTCTTATTTGTTCCGTGAAACTCATTTTCCTTTATGCTCCCTTACAAGCTTTATGAATATGTCTTCAAGCGAGGGCATCATGGTGTTTAAACTCAAAATTCTCATTTTATGCCTCTTAGTGAACTCTACAATAAATTCGATTATTGCTGAGGGATTAGCCGTGTAAATTCTTATCTTGTTCCCAGCAGGCGAAACCTTAACAATTTCCGGATGACATAGAAGTTTTTCCGTCTTTACTGGCTTATCGAAAAGGACTTCAATAAATTGAAGTTCCATGCTTTGAAGTCTCAGGTTTTCGGGAGTGTCTATTGCGGCTATTTGGCCATGATTTATTATTGCTATTCTGTGGCAGAGCTTATTCGCTTCTTCCATGTTGTGGGTTGAAAGGAAAATTGTTTTTCCATCGCCATTATATTGCTGGATTTTCTCCCTCACAAGTCTGGCGCTTTCAACGTCAAGTCCGGAAGTTGGTTCATCGAGGAAAAGTATTTCCGGATCATTTATTAACGCCATGCATAACAGAAGTTTCTGTTTCATTCCTTTGGAAAATCCTCTAACAAGCCTGTCCTTAGCCTTGTAAAGTCCAAATTCCTTCAGAAGTTTGATTGCTCTCTCTTTCCTTTCATTTTTTGGAATTCCGTAAAGTTCGCCGATAAGCATAAGGTTGCCCCACGCAGATAGGTCTACGTAGGCATTTGAAACTTCTGGGACAACCCCTATGCATTGTTTAACCTTTACAGGCTCCTCTACAACATTATAGCCCGCCACAATTGCTTTTCCTTCATCCGGCTTCAAAATTCCAGTTAAAATCCTTATTGTTGTTGTTTTTCCGGCGCCGTTTGGACCCAAAAATCCGAAGATTTCTCCTCTTTTAACTCTAAAGCTTATGTGGTCTACGGCTGTTATTTCGCCGAATCTTTTCGTTAAGTTTTCAACTTCTATTGGAGTAGCCATTTTACAAGTCTTCTAGAAAGTTTATTTTGATTTGCTTAATCTTCAATTCCCAAACTTTTTCTGGTGCTCCCCCGCCGGTTTCTCGATACTCTACCAAGCCTATTATGCCTGCTTCTTCAAGTTCTGACAAATGATAGTAAAGCGACGATTTCGAGATATCCTCTCCAGCCTCTTTCAGCATATCGTAAATTTCACCTGTGCTCAGCTTTTTGTCGGCTAACAGCCTTATTATCACCCATCTAATTGGACAGTGTAGAGCTCTGAAGTACTTCTGAAACTTTTTAAATTGACTTAGACCTTTCGAGCATCCGCATTCACTATTGCACATTAATTTTTCACTCTATTTCCCTTAGGTGATTTTCTAGACTTGCTAAATGGGCTTTTGCTTCCTCAATTTTTCCTTCATCTAGGAGTTTGCGTGCAGAGGCTACGTGCTTTTTAACGCAGCCTTTCAAATCTTCCTTATATTCGCATTCTACGCATGGTTTTTCTTTGCACATTTTTCTCACCAAGTTTGTAATATTACAATAAAATTTGTAATATTTAAGCCTTCTCTAAAACGTGCTCGATTATTCCCATCCAAGAGATTTAAGCATTATTTCTCCAATTTTCTCCTTCAACTTTTCCAAGTTTTTAGAGTATTCTCCCCTTAATGGTTTGCATTTTGAAAGTTTTGTTTCTCCTTGGAGTAGGCTTACGGCGAAGGCTGAGCATGTTTGGTATCCGCATTCGCCACAGTTGGTTTTTGGAAGATAGTTGTATATGTCCATCCATGAAAGCTTGGCTGCTGTCTCAATCACCTCTTTGTTTGGCTTTCCATACTTCAAATAGAACTCGTGCGCATCATTGATTATATCAATTATTTTCTGCAGAATTTCCTCAGCCTCTTTCTTATCACGTGTATTTGTTACAGCTATTTTTCCAGTTGGGAAAAATGTTATCATACGATTAAATGCTCGAAGAATAAGCGTGTTTTCCTTAATCGAATAATTCGTCTTTCCAGGCGGAAACATCAGAAAAATTATTGGAATAACCTCCGCAATCTTCCTGTCGGCCTGCGCGGTAAATCGAATATAGCCAGGAGTTGTAAAGCAGGGCATTACTTCCTTAATTTCCACCCTTCTGACAAGAATGGGTTTTTCCTTGATTTTCTTCCTTTTTTCCGCTTCTTTTAAGACTTTGAATATGTCGATTTCACTCATTTTCATCCATCTTATAAGCATATTTTTGCTTGTTTGCTGCAAGAACTTTTCTGCCTTTTTGAATCACTCCATGTTTTCTGATTAGTTTGTGGAGATAGGACATTGGTGGGAAGCTTATTGCATGTTGTGGACATGTATTAGCACAAGTTGTGCATCCGACTAGGCAGTTTAATGGATTAGCGACTACTGGAACATTGTTTTCATAGTCAAACTTGTAGACTTGTCTTCCGCATCCTATTACGCATATGCCGCATCCCATGCAAAGTTCAGACTCAACTCTAGGATGCCAATCAATTTCCTCTCTTGGAATTCCATGCCAATCAGATATTATCTTCTTTTCAGCCAATGATTTCCCTCCCTTTAGGCTATATGTTCAATAATAACCTTTGAAAGTGAAAGCGCCAAATCCGGCGTAATTGCGTCAATAATCTTAAAGATTTTTGGGTCAGAAACTGAATAGTATCGTCTGTTCCCCTCTTTTCTAACCCTAACCAATCCGCTGTCTCTTAAAATTTTTAAATGCCGAGAAACAAGCGGCTGAGCAATATCAACATGCGGTATAATTTCACAAACACACTTCTCTCCATCTCTTAAAAATTCTATTATTTTCAGTCTCACCGGATCTGCAAGCGCCTTGAAAACCTTTGCTTTTAATCTAATTAGTTTTTCATCTGATGACATGGAATGAAAGTAGTTGATGTCAATATTTAAATATTGTTATGTTCCCTAAATCGTCCAGTAGGAATAAACAGGCAAATCTTCTCTCTTCAACTCTTTCCTAACAAAGTTAATGACGTCATCATCACTTATGTAGCGATTTCCATACTTATCCCTATGAAGCGGAATGCCCGTTTCCCTAAGCCTATCATCCTCCGGAAAATCAAGAAAAACATAGTAGGCATCGCCAGCCGGAATTATCAGCCTCAAACTTGTAAGTTCGCGGGCTGGAACACTCTGTTCAATGTTATAGGCTATGGCTTCAGGCTGAAACTTAATGGCTAAACGCTTAAACTCCTCCCAACTTTTAATGCGAATAACTCCCTTCCTGTTCTTTTCACTCACAATTATCTCTCCCAAATGTCTATCGGCGGCTTATGCCCAGGAGGAACCGGCGACTTATACTGTTTGCCCCCAATTCTCCTCTTATGCTCCTCCTTCGCCTTAGCTATAATTTGCTGATTTGTTAATAGATCTATTGCTGTAGCCGCCATAACCTTAGCTGCGAAAATCGCTGATTTATGGCCTAAGCCAACTCCGCTTTGGGCTACCGCCTGCCATGAATGGGCTGGAGTTCCCAAAACCCATGCAGCCGTATTAAACTCGACTGTAGGAGCCTGCCAACTAACGTCCGCCACGTCCGTGCTTCCATGCATAAGTTCGCCTTCACCCCACGGATCCGGAACTTCATCGTCGATTAGCTTGTCTATTAGGCGTTCCCAGCCCGGCCGCTTCGACTTCTTCAACTGTGCAACTTTTACTTCTGGCGGAATTGTTTTAGCTATTTCCTTTGCGAATTTTAGGTCTTCTTCGCTGTATTTTGGCGTTCCTATCTCTCGCATGTTTTTAACTATTAGTTCGGCTATGGTTCTGTTCGGAATTAGATTGTAGCATCCTTCAACGAATTCGACTTCTAGCTTTGTCCTTGTCATCATGGCTGCTCCTTTGGCTATGTCCAAAATCCAATTGTAAATTTCCTCTAATTCCTCTCTTTCCGGAGCCCTCACGTAATACCAGCTTCTGGCATAAGCCGGAACAATGTTAGGCTGGTCTCCGCCCTTTTCAATAATGTAGTGTATTCTTGCATCCTGAATTATATGCTCTCTAAGATAGTTCACGCCAATATTCATTAATTCAACTGCGTCTAGCGCGCTTCTGCCATGCTCTGGAGAAGCCCCGGCATGAGAAGCTTTACCATAAAAGTGGAATTTAGCCGAGTTGACGGCGAGGCTGCTTACCAAAGTCACAGCGTTCATTGTGCTTGGATGATGACTAATAACAGCGTCTACATCATTGAATAGGCCGTCCCTAACCATGTAGACTTTTCCGCTGAAATTCTCCTCGGCTGGACATCCATAAAACCTGATTGTCCCCTTTAATCCGTATTTTTCCATGGCGTTTTTAACTGCAATAGCCGCCGCCATGCCGCTTGCTCCATGAATGTTATGGCCGCATCCATGTCCAGGCTTTCCGGGCTCTAAAGGCTCCGGATATGGAACTTTCTTTTGCGATAAGCCAGGTAAAGCGTCATATTCGCCCATAATTCCTATAACAGGCTTTCCTTCTCCCCAGCTGGCTATGAAGGCTGTCGGCATGTCGGCGACTCCACGTTCAAGTTTAAAGCCATGTCTTTCAAGTTCATCGGCCAAAAGCTTGGAAGACTTATA
>CAYXFE010000001.1:20930-41777 GCA_964464195.1 uncultured Candidatus Bathyarchaeia archaeon | reverse complement strand
CTATGCTGTTTTCATAGATTCTTGTCAGATGAGAAATGGCTGATAGGAAATATTCTGCATTCTCATCTCCTTTAAGCTCTTGATGAAGTTTTTCCTTGAGTTCGCTAATTTTTTTCTGTAGATTTCTTACAGATTCGGCTAAGGGAACATCATGCAGAAAAAGCGCCTTAATCGCTGTTTCATGCGAGTCATAAATTGTTGAGTGCAGGTCCATAATGAGCTTGGCCACTTTTTGTTTCGGCTTAACTGCCCTAGATTCAGCTACTTCTTTTGCAAGCTGAGCCGATTGGTCGCCGATGGATTCAACAAGGGAACTTGTAATTCGATAATCCAAGCAATTTATTGGACGTATCCCAAGCTTTTCACCTAAGCTTGGATTCTGAATCACCGTTCTAAGAATTCTTACCAGAAGGAAGTAGAGACGATTGACTTCATTGTCTCTTGCAACAACGTTTTTGGCGAGTTTCTTGTCGCCGTCAAGTAGAGCGGTTACGGCGTCTCTATGCATACTTGCAGCAATGGCGTACTCACGCTTTAAAACCTTGTCTGGCGGGAAAGAAGAGGGTTCCAGAAGACATTGCAAAATTATTTTGGCATAATCTTCTTCAACTATTTCTAGTCCAACAAGACGGGTCGCAGCCTGTTTAACTTTTTCTCTGTCTTCTGGACTTATGCGTTCCTTAGACTCAACTTTGATGATGTCATATCCAAGCAAGTATTTACCTATTATTTCTCTATCTAGGAAAGGGCTAGGTTTAAGAGTAATTTCTTTCAGAACCCGTTCGGCAGAGGGTTTAGGGCTTATTAGAAGGTTTCCGTCTGGAGTTTCCGCTATTGCCACGACTGAGCCTCTTTCTAGGCCGTTCTTCTCGGCCCAGTCTCTGGGAAGGCATACAAAGAATGTTCCAGTCTTTGTTCTTTGAAGTTTTCTGAGCTCCAACCCTCAAGCCTCAGATTCGAAATATTGATTAATCAAAAGCCAAACCAAATATATAAATTTAGGCGGTAAATTCAAACTTGAAGGCAAAAATATCAATAGGTATAGACTTATCTGCAAGCGAGCAGAAGCCGACAGGATGGGCAATAATACAAAAAAGGAAGGTAAGAGCAACACAGCTTTACACGGATGAGGAAATAATTCAGAAAACCCTAAAGGCTGACCCCTCAATTGTAGCCATAGACGCTCCATTAACCTTCCCAAAACAGGGAATTCTAAGAGAAGCAGACAGACAAATGTATAGGCTTGGATATCCAGTGTTTCCGCCGCTCTTCAAAACTATGCAAAAATTAACTGAAAGAGGCGCGAAACTAGCAGAAATCTTAAGATTAAAAGGATTGGAAGTCATCGAGGTTCATCCTGCTTCTTCGCGTAAGGCCTTGTCAATGCCAACCAAGGACTGGAGAAAAATTCAAGCAGTGTTTAGGCATATAGGTTTAAGGGGAGAACACGAGAAGCGTGTGCTAACGAAGCATGAAATAGACGCAGTAACAGCAGCCCTAACTGGCATACTTCACCTAGAGGGAAAAACAAGGCTTGTCGGAGATGCGGCTGAAGGCGTAATAGTGATTCCAGCCGAAATGGATTGGAGGAAAATTCGAGTTTGAACAATGAAGAGGCATTGAGAAAGGCAGTTTCATATGCCCTTTCCGCAGGATACCAGCTAGATAAGGAAGCATTCGAATTCCTGAATTCAATTTCAAAAACCAAAAATCCGGCAGAATTTATGGAAGAGGTAATAAAGAGGGCGCAAAGCCTGCCGGAAAAGCCATACTTTCTCAATAAACAGTTCCTTGAGGAAATAGCCAAGGAGACTTTACCAACAATTGAGGAAGAACCGTCCATAACTAGCCAAGCAAAGAAACTCTTTAAGCCCCTCGCCAAAGAAGTATCTTCACAAATAAAAATTATAGAAAATCCAGCCGAAGAAATATCAACTTCAGGCTCAATTGAGGAATACCTAGAATATTTTCATGACAGGTTTAGAAAGCTGGAGAGACTCCTCAGACAAAGAGTTGATGTAAGAGACGCCGTATCTATACGAGAAGCCTATAGGGCGCCCGCGAATACCAAGCTAAAAATTATCGGCATGATCACCGAAAAGAGAGAATCCAAAAAGAGAATTTTCCTAAGACTAGAAGATTTAGAGTCGGCAATAACTGTTCTTGTTCCAGCCAACGCCAAGAGAGAACTACTTGAAAAGGCTGGAATTCTCCTTCTGGATCAGGTTGTCTGCTTGTCGGTTATTAAGGGAAGAGGAGGCCTACTCATCGCAGACGACATCATTTGGCCGGATATTCCCAAAAGAAAACCGAAAACTGCAGAGGAGCCAGTCTACGCGGCATTAATTTCAGATTTACACGTAGGAAGTAAAACCTTTATGCGTAAAGAATTCAGTAACTTTCTTTTCTGGCTTAATGGAAAGTATGGAAATTCAAAGGCTGCGGAAATCGCTGGAAAAGTTAAATATTTAATTGTTGCCGGCGACATTGTTGACGGTATAGGTGTTTATCCGCAGCAAATTAAGGAACTAGCCATAAAAGACATTTCAAAACAGTATGAGTTGGCTGCAGAGTTCTTCGAGCAGATTCCAGACTACATAGACGTGATAATCATTCCGGGAAATCATGACGCTTCCAGGAAGGCTTTACCTCAGCCAGCAATTCCAAAGGATTACGCCGAAGCCATCTATGAGAAGAGGAAAATTTATTCGCTTGGAAATCCAGCGACAGTTGAGGTTCACGGCGTTGAAATTCTAATTTATCATGGGAGAAGCCTAGATGACGTAATAGTTTCTTCGCCAAACATAGAATTTAGCAATCCAGAGAAGGCGATGAGGCTGCTGTTGCAGTGTCGGCATCTTGCACCTACTTACGGCGCAAAAACTCCTATCGCGCCTGAACCACGCGACTTTCTGGTCATAGAGAGAATTCCAGACATTTTTCACGCTGGCCACGTGCATGTTGTTGGATATGAAAATTATCGCGGAACCTTAATCGTTAATTCTGGCGCGTGGCAGAGGCAAACAGCCTATCAGAAGAAGATGGGGCTTGTGCCAGTGCCAGGCGTAGTTCCAATCGTTAACCTGCAAACTTTAGATGTAACATGCCTATCCTTCGCTTAGCAGTTAGGTATGAGAAAGCCCTCTAGCTATTATTCTCGCCACTCTAATTGGTTCTGGAACTCTGCATGAAAAGCAGAACGCCTTAATCGTTCTCATCGCCCATTCAGCTTCGGCGCCTACAACTTCAAAGTAGATTGGCGGTTCATTCCTTAGAGGCTTAAACTGATATATTGGGCCTAACGCTTCAAATGCTTGCCATCTTATTTTCCAATCTTCAAAGTGCTCTTTTAGGGCTCTCTTGACCGCTAGGTTGTCAGGTTTTGTTCTTGACACTATTATAATGGGTTTTTGGAAGTTTTCAGCCAGCTCGGTTGGGTCTATTAGGTTGAATCCGGCATAGGATACGCCGGCAAGCATTATAGCGTCAAATTTCCAGTCTTTAAGCATCTGAAGCGTTGTGGCTGTTGCGTCTAGTCCGTCTACGGTTATTTCACTTATTTTTATGTCATCTATCCATCTTCCATCATTCATCAAAACAGCAACGAGTAATGCTTTCGGCGTTTCTTTAGTGAAGCTTCCGTCCTCAATTCCTACGATTCTTGGCTTTGCCGAGGCATTTCGGCGCATAATTTATCAGACTTCCAAGCCGTTCATCATTTTGGAATACCTCCCTAATAATGCTACGTCCAATAGCCAACCGAATCTTCTTTGTTCTGCCATAACGACCTAAACTTACAATCCGCGAATTTAAAAGACCAATCGCATCCAGCTCGCTGATTAAGGTGCTGACACGCCTCTGAGTTAGCGGTGCAACACCAGTTTCGGCGCAAAGTTCACAGTAGACCGCATAAATATCGCCTGTAATAGCATCATTCACATTTGCCTTCGCCAACAAGTAAACGCTGCAAAGAACAAGCTTGGAATGAAGGGGTAAATTCTTAACAGCCTCAAAAATTCTATTATGCTCAATTCTTTTTTCCGCCAATCGAATATGGTCCTCAACAATCCGCTTTGCGCCTTCACGCTCAGCCAACTCTCCGGCTACACGAAGCAAATCCAACGCCCGTCTCGCATCCCCATGCTCAGCCGCAGCAAGCGCGGCGCATAGGCTTAGGGCCCCCTCAGACAGGACTCCGTCGTAAAAGGCTATTTTTGCTCTTTCAGCCAATATATCCTTGAGTTCTGCGGCGTTATAGGGTCTAAAGACGAGTTCCTCCTCGCTAAGTGAACTTAAAACTCTCGGATCTAGCCATTCTTTGAATCTTAAGTCATTTGAAATTCCAATTATGGAAACTTTGCTTCTTGAGAGACTCTCATTTATCCTTGTCAGTTCGTAAAGAAGCGTATCGCCCTTAGTTTTTATCAAAGCGTCAATTTCATCCAAAACAGCTATCAGAAGAGTTTTTCTAAGGTCTACTCCATTCTTGAATCTGTCGAATACTTCTCCTAGTGCAAGGCCTGTAAACGGAACATTTACGCCGACACTACTGCATAGATGAAAGAAGACTCTATATTCAGTTCCGGCCAGTCGACAATTTACATAAGACAGGGCTAGAGGTATGCCAAGCTCTTTCGCCTTCTCCTCAACTCTGCTTAACACATACTTTGTTACCGCCGTCTTGCCAGTTCCAGGCTTTCCATAAATGAAGAGGTTTGAGCATCTACATCCCTGTAGTGCCGGCGCAACTATCTCTCCTACATGTCTAATTTCATTTTCTCTATGTGGCAGGTGGGAAGGAATATAATCATGCCTGAGAACATCTCTATTCCTAAATATTCTTGCGCGATTCAGGAAACGGTCAAATATGGTATCCAATACATCTGATGAGATTGTCATGAACTTCACCTGAGGCCTTGCTCCCTTCTCGGCCTTAGCGGTTGCTCAGAATTCGTGTGTCTAGACATAAAGTAATTCGTATAAAAAAGTGGAGGCATAATCTACTAGCCTAAAGCACAACAACAGCGAAACAACCGGAGAGCCGCTCACCCCTCTATTTCTAATGGAACTCCTATAAGCTCTAATGGAAATAGTGATTCTTCTTCTAGAAGAAGAATATACTCCGTTAGGTCAGTTTGAGGTTTCAAATTTAACTTTTCTACTAAACATTTTTAGACTTGCTCTCTCAAATTTTTATCCACTTATTTTGCTGACGCGTTTGCATTTTCCAGTGGAAATCTAGGGGTGCGCGAGTTAATAGACGTGAATAATTACGCCGCAAAATCCTACATGCTGCTCTCTCCATTTCAGTAGTTCATACAAATACGCTTCACTACACCATTAACTTCTGTGAAATTGTTGTGAATTTAATTTTCCAAATTATTCTCTTAAAAGTCCATTCTCAATTTTTGACTTATTCATGTAATATTCACAGTTAATCAGCCACCCCTACCTTTCCATTGGAACCTAAGAAAAATTTTCAAATTTTCTTACTTTGTGAATTTCTTTCTTTTGTGAAGTTTGTGAACTCTAAATCATTGAAAATTATGGATTTTCGGCGTTTTTAGGCTCAAAAATTCATTTTCTAATATGCCAGTTTCACCATAATCTCTTTAACTTGTGAGCTGTAAATTGTTAAGTCACTAGCTTATGGTGCCAAGTTAATGCCTGCTAGAAAAATGCGCATTGAAGTCTTCGACAGCGAGGGAAACAAATATACTATTTCTTTAGAGGGAAATATTTCTCGGGAAAAGGCAGTTAAAATCCTCGATTTGATAGAACTTCTTGGAGGAATACCCCCAAACAATCCTGCTTTAGCGGGTTCTCCGCATAAAATATCGAAAATTGACAAGGTTAAGACGATAATTGAGAAAAAGTTCCCGCTAGTATGGTTTTCTTCCAGAGAAATTCAAATGGCATATGAGGACGAATTTAAGGAGCCAATCAACCTTAGCACAGTCTCAACCTATCTTTCTAGGCTTGCAGATAGGGGCTTCCTTATGGCTAGTTCAAATTCTAGGGTAAAGCGTTACAGAATGGTAACAGAAATAACTAGGCAAGCAATACGTTTTATGAATAAATGAGGAAAAACGAATGTATGCAGAAGTTGAAGCAGACCTACAAGGTATTATAGATGCTTTAAGGAATTATGTGGAAAAGGGCTGGAGTCCAGTAAGCATAAAAATACGAGAAGAACCAAAACTTCTGGAAAATCCAAGCAGAGAAAAAATAAAGCCACTCAGAAAAACAGAAGCTGAAAACATAAAGTTTCTGGCAGTTGACTGCTCCACAAGAACCTTAAAAAGGGCCCATAACTGGGGAATTTACGTGTTTCGCGTCGCCTATGCCCTAGTTCAGAATCGAAATGTTGAATGGGGATATAAGGAAAAGCTTCAATTTGTTCCCGGCGACTATTTGACGAGGGGTAGACTTCTCAGAAGCCTACGATTCGAATTTGAAAGTATGATGGCGCTTGAAAAGCTCGGTTTACTCTCTGAAAATGATTATTTGCTCCTTGACGGCGCAAGCTATTTTGGAGAAAAGAAGGGCTTCGCCATAATGCTTTATGAAAAATGCCAAGAAAAAAACCTGAAGCTGCTCGCCGTAAGCAAGCAGTCTCCCATGCTTCATGACAGCAAGGGAAGAGATCTTCCCGCTACAGTCTATGAAATGGCCGATTATCCCATATGGATTTATCATCCGGTAAGGAAGGCTGACAAGAATGTACATTTATACGGAGACGTATGCCTAATCAAGCTTTGCGCCGAAAGTCCTAGGGTTTTCCGCTGCGACATAATGGACTACCTAATAGAAAGAAATGAGCCAAGCGAGATAGTTGCGCCGCTAACATCCATCTCAGAGGATCCAAGATGCCTCGGATATCCAATAGCCCTCTGGCTTGCCCACGATTTTTCCGGAATTTCAAACTCGAAACTGCTCTATTATCATGATCAACTTGAGAAGCTTTTGAAAGAAAGCGGCATATACGAGCGGATTCGCCGAGAAGAACTTTCATGCAACTTTCCAGATGAACTTCATGGGCTAAAGTATCCATTTGAAAAGGAGCTGATAGAATATGTCTGAAGAAAAGCCTTTAGGCTCAGTTAGAGAAGTTAGCGGAGACAAGATAACCTTCTTCCTAGACAAGAATCATTCACTCTCATTCGGTCAAATAGTCCGAATAAACTCGGCGGACAGGATATTCTACGCAAGAGTTGTCAACTCAAAGAGCGGCTCAACGCTAAAGACGGATGAGCAGCTACGCGAAGCCGAAGGAAAAGAGGCTTTTGGACCCTACTCCTCCTATAGATGTGTAGAAGCCGTACTCTTCCTAGAAAGAAGAAATGAACGTGTTAGAGCGCCAACCTTCAACCCAAATTATATGGATAAGGTTTACGCCGCAACAGATGAAGACTGCTCCATTCTGAAATTGGATGGTCCCCTAAAAATTGGACGTTTGCGTTCAGGAGAGAAAGAGCTTGGATCAGTTGGCATAGATATTGAGGCTATTCCAAGAATGATGGGAATGTTTGGCATGACTGGCTCTGGAAAAACCAACTGTGAACTCGTTCTGAATGCGCAAATAATTGATCACAGCCCATTAACTGTAGGCTTAATCTTCGATTTTGCAGGTCAGCTTTTGGATGGCAGAGGCATACACCCCCAAAGAGGCTTAAAGGATCATCCACTCTTCCATACAAAGGTAAGATATTATTCTGCTAAAAATGGGAAGCTCAAGATAGGGTTGAAGTCCCTGACGCCTGGAAAATTGCAGATAATATTTCCGGAACTTGGATTTCCACAGTCGAAGCTTGCTCAGAAACTTTATGATAGGCTTGGCGAGAACTGGATAGCTGAAGCGCTTGAAGTTTATTCGCGTGACGGCTATACTGGAATAAAGAATCTTGCGGGATATGGACATAAAGGCGTTATTGACGCCCTAATGCTTAAACTTTCAAATTTGCAATCTTCCGAAGAAATATTTCCATTGTCAGATTACAGCTTTCTAGACGATGTAATTAGGAATATCAGCCAAGGAATAACCTGCCTAATCGACATTTCCGGCTTAAGCTCTGAGGAACAACAAAGCATAACGTGCCTAACCGCCGCCATGGTAGCCTTCCATTATAAGAGGATGTGGGAGCAAAACTATGAGGAATGGAAGAAGCTTCCAACTTTGCTGATAACCTTGGAGGAAGCCCATGAATTTCTTGACCCCGCAAAGCCAAAAACAATATTTTCAGATATTGCCCTAACCTACCGGAAATACCGAGTCGGCCTAAACGCCGTTACGCCGAGGCCCTCAAGAATAAACTTTGATGTTTTCGCCGAGCTTTGGACAAAGGTCATAATGAAGACTGAGCTTAAAAGAGACAGATACTACCTGACTGAAAACACTCCGTATTTGGAGTATAGCGATACCGAAATCAAAATGTTAGACGTAGGCGAGGCGCTTCTAATTTCTGAACCCAGAATAAGATTTGCTGTTCCAGTAAAGGTTACTCACTATCCAGAATATCTAGATGAAAGAGAAGACATTGACTATAAATTGCCAAGCTCAGAGTCGCTGGAAAAGCTTGATTTAAAGCTTAAACGCTTAAAGGATGCCAAGACTTTACTCTGAACTCTTCTTTTTTAGAAGCCTAAGCATTTCCTCCTTAATTCTGTACGAGTAGGGAATTTTAGAGGTGTCTCTTTCCAGAAATCCCTTCTCATAAAGCTTCTTCATCAGTCGGGCTGTATGCTCTCTAGTAAGCTTTATTCTATCTCTAATTTGCGGCGCAGTTTTTGGCCCTTCGCTTGCAAGAATCTCCAGAACAGCCAGTTCTGTGCTTGTCAGACTCGCTAACACCTTGTCTTTCCTTATTGGAATAGGTATGGCTGGAACTCTTTCCTCCATTTCAGCTTCTTCTCCTTCGACTGTGACGTGATAGCTTAGTTCTTCTAATTCCTTAACCTTATTCTTTAGCTCCTCAATTCCTTTTTGGGCTTCAGCGGCTGCTTTCAGTTTTTCATCAAATCCCTTAACTTCCTTTTTTAAATCCTCTAGGCTTAATTCTAAACCTTCAATCTTCTTTTCTAAGTCGCCGAGCTTCCTCTCTAAAACTTCACTTCTAAGGTAGGCTGTTTCAGCCTTACTATTCGTAGAAACAAGCGCCTCAGCCTGACGACTTAACTGTCGGTTAAAGCTGACAACTATGTCGCCGACAACCTCCTTTGCCTCTAGATACTTCTCCTTAACCTCTCGTATTCTTCTGTAATAAAGGAAGGCTGAAGCCAGCGTCAAAGCCAGAAGAGCACATGTTAATGCCAGGAAGATTTCAATCATACTTATCACCGTGACATGCTTGTGATTTCATCTGTAACATCACAACTGTCTTAATATCACGCCAAATCTTTCCCCGATTATGAACTTAAAGATTGCGGTAGCCACATATGTGATATCACAAGTCACATGGCGAAAATATTTTTCATCAAATTAACATTTAAAACAACTAATTCCTGTGAAAAACGAATGAAATACTATAACGACCTATTTCTGTTCTTATCTCTTATAAACTGAGTTTTAGATTTGCCGAAACGGTTCAATAAATCAGTTTGTGATATCACATGTCACGGCTGAGATTCTGTGAGCATTCTTTCGATTTCTTCCCTTAAAATTCCAATTAGCTCTTTTTCTTCTGTTTTTCCTTCTTTAAGGAATTTTTTGTATGTTTCTATATAGGTTTTTAGCTTGTTTGAAATCTCAATGTAGGGTGTTAGGCTTGAGTTTTCAAATACTCCTAAGTAACCAAGTAGCATGATTGTGTACATGGACCTTACCACATTATTTTTTGCTTGTTTCAGTGTTCTGTTGAATGCGCCGCGGGTTACGGAAGGCCTTATTAGCCTTAGTTTTGCTTTTTCTTCGAAGCTTAATTGGTTTTCGGCTAAATTTTCTGTTAATACGTCTATTAAAAGAGTTTCAAGCTGTGTTTTCGTTAAATGACTGTTTTTTAAGAGTATATTTGCTATTGGGTCATTCATGTAGCTTTTTATTAATTTTTGGACGTTTTCCTTAAGCATTGATTTTTTCATTCTGCATTCCTTGTCTGGGTATACTGTTTTGTATACAAGCAAAGCTTTATAACTTTTAACCAGATAACTACTCAACTCCATCTTAAGCGAAAACGAAAGGTTATGGGGTGTAAAACTTGAAAATTGACAGAAAAGCAGAAAGACTCAAGAAGATTAAGCCGTCTGAAATCAGAAAGTTTTTTGCAGCCGCAAGGCTTTTTCCGGATGCTGTAAACCTTGGAATCGGAGAACCGGACTTTACTCCGCCTAAACACGTCATAGAAGCTGCTGAAAAGGCTATGAGGGAAGGAAAAACACATTACGCGCCTACAACTGGAATTCCGGAGCTTTTAGATGCTCTAGCAGAAAAAACAAGAAGAGAATATAATCTTTCGTATGATCCAAACTCAGAAATACTTGTGACTGTCGGCGCTGTTGAGGCAGTATTCCTCGCTTTGATGGCGACTGTAAATCCTGGCGATGAGGTTCTGTTTCCTGACCCGGGCTTTGTCTGTTATGAGCCTGCCATAAGGATTGCTGGCGGGGTTCCTGTTCCAATACCGCTTAGGGAGGAAAATGAGTTTCGGGTTGATGCTGAGGATGTGAGGTCGCTTATCACGGATAGGTCACGCGTGATGATAGTGAATTCTCCCAATAATCCTACAGGTTCTGTTCTTACCTATGATGATTTGAATTCTTTGGCGAAGCTTGCTGTTGAGCATGACTTGATTGTGATTTCAGATGAGGTTTACGAGAAGATTCTTTACGATGATGCCAGCCATTACTGTGTTGCAGCCTTTCCCGGCATGCGTGAAAGGACTGTTGTTGTAAATTCGTTTTCGAAGACTTATGCTATGACTGGTTTTAGGATAGGCTTCGCTTTGGGGCCTTCTGACATAATTTCCGGCATGATGCTGGTTCATCAGTATCTCTCTACTTGTGTTAATACGCCTACTCAGTATGCGGCTTTGGCGGCGCTTGAGGGTCCCCAAGACTTCGTTTATAGCATGGTTCGCGAGTTTGATAGGAGGCGGAGGCTTGTCTGTAGGAGAATAAATGAGATTGAAGGTTTAAGTTGCGTTGTTCCGAAGGGAGCTTTCTATGTTTTTCCAAACATTAAAGCTTTGGGCATGTCTTCTGAAAAGTTTGCGCGTTTTCTTTTGGAAGAGGCGAAGGTTGTTGTGGTTCCGGGTTCGGGGTTCGGCGAGCATGGCGAGGGCTATATTAGAATTTCCTATGCAACCTCATATGAGAATCTTGAGGAGGCTATGAATCGCATAGAGAAAGCCCTAAAAAGTCTGAAATAGTCTGGCTTCTTCCAGAAGCTCGGTTATTTCCTTTTCGATTTCCTCCGCTTTCTCCACAACTTCTATTAGCTGGTGCTTTGCATATCCATTCTTTATTTCTGTCTCTGACATGATTTTTCTCTCTAATTTTAGCGCTTTTACATTTGGATGAGTTTTTATCGTGATATAGGCTCTTACAAGGTTAGCTATGGTGGCTTCTTGGAAAATTAACGTCTTATCCTTAATTTTTAGGCATACGCGCAGATGCTTGTGATTTTTTGGCACGCCAATGAGAATTTCTTCTACATCCTCGTTTCTAATCACGTAGGTCATCACGCGTGACCTCACAAATCACACTATATCGTTTCAGAACTCCTTTTCAGCTGTTCGTAGAGTTCTGGCCTTAAATCTCTTATTGTTGGAACGAATGCTGCGACATGCCTTACATCTTTAAGGTCTATTTCTCCTACTACGAAATCTTCTTCGTCATATTTTGCCTTTGCAATTATGCTTCCGCTTGGGCTTATTATGCGGCTTCCTCCCCAGAATTGCAAGCCGTCTTCAATTCCGACTAGATTGACGTAGGCTAAGAAAACATTGTTTTCTATTGCTCTTGCCGCGGTTAATATTTCAAAAAATTTTCTCCTTACAGCTGGAGATGCTGAAATACAGACTATTAGTTGGGCTCCGTTAAGCTTTAACGCTCGGCTAACTTCTGGAAAGAATACGTCATAGCATATCATTAGGCCTATTCTGCCAATTTGTGTTTCAAAGACGGGTGTTTCGTAGCCCTGTCTGAAATATCTTTTCTCTTCAAATACGCTGTGGGTTGGTAAGTGCATCTTTCGATATTTTCCAATATAGCCTTCCGGTCCAACCAGCACAGCCGTATTGTATATCACACTTTCCGCCTTCCGGCTCATTTCAGGCATGCCAAAAACAATGTAGATTTTATTTTGCTTTGCTATTTCCGTCATTTTTTCAACGGAAGGCCCTGGAATAGGCTCTGCAAGTTCATAAATTAAGTCTCTTACAAGGTAATCGGTTAATGATAGTTCTGGAAATATGACAAGTTCTGCGCCTTCTTTTTTGGCTTTTTCGGCGTAAGCCTTCATTTTCTCTATGTTACTGGTTTTGTCCGCTCTTTTACATGAGATTTGGGCGAGGGCAATCTTTAATTTGTCAGCCATTTCTTTTCTCTCCTCTTAGGTTCTTGGTAGGCGGAAGTCAGCGCCGACGGTTCTATACTGAATTTTGACGGTTAGGGGCATTCTCCTTTTATGTTCATTCGCTATCCACCGTGCCTTCACTTTTTCAACAGTTTCCACTGGCAGGTTTAATTGGCTGGCGATTTCTTGCGGTTTCATGAATCTTTCTAAGCCATATAGGATTAGGTCTAAAACTTCATATTTTATTCCAAGTTCTTGTTCGGCTGTTTGGTTTGGCCATAAGGCTGGAGTTGAGGGTTTTAGCGCTATTTCTTTTGGTACGCCTATATGAAGTGCAAGCTTTCTTACTTGCGTTTTGTATAAGTCCATTAGTGGCGAAATGTCGGCTGCTACGTCTCCCCATTTTGTGAAGTAGCCCATCATTGTTTCAGACTTGTCTGAGCTTCCAACAACTATTCTGTTTTGGGAGTTCGCATAATAGTAGATGCATATCATTCTTGTTCTGGCTTTGATGTTTCCCTTGCTGACTTTATCTTGCTCATTAAAGTTGGGTATAGCCGTGTAGAAGGCTTTGAGGATATTTGAGATGTCAATGATTTCCGTTTTTATGCCAAATTTTTCCGCTACCTTCTTTGCATCCTCTATATCTTTTGGGTTGTATGTTTCCTCTTCAGGCATTATTAGGCCTAGAACTTTCTCTCCGCCTATTGCGAGGGCTGAGAGGGCGGCGGCAGTTGAGCTGTCGACTCCTCCGGAAATTCCGAGAACTATGCCTTCCGCATTTGTCTTTTCAACATAGTCTCTTATGAAGCGCTTTATTCTTTCTGTTACGTCGTCCCAGTCAAGCTCCAAAACTTGCGGAGTTAGCTTCAAATTTTTCACCTTTTAGCCATTTTGAGTCAACTATTTAAGGGATAATCGCAGACTTGAATTATTGGACTAAGAGAATATATGAGGATTTCCATATGGGTCGCAGAAGAAGAAAGGTTATTCGCATTCCAAAGAAGAAGCTGCCAAAAGTATTTGTCTGCCCAAACTGTGGAAAGATGGCCGTAAGAGTTGAACTTTATAAAGATGAGGGTCGAGCCGTAGTGAGATGCGGAAGCTGCGGCCTAGAAGATGAATTTCCAATAAAGCCAATATTCCAAGAAGTTGACGCCTACTGCATGTTTACTGACAGATTTTATGCCAAGACGGTTAGCAGGTAATCTGTATGGAATTGGGAAAAACTGAGCAATATCTGCTAGATCAAATTCGAAAAAATGGAGCCATACACATAACCCTCATAGACCCGGAAAAAGTAACTTCTTCAGCAGCCTCAAAAATAGCAAAGGACGCTGCGGCTTCTGGATCTTCAGCCATCATGATTGGAGGCTCAACCTTCATTTCAACATCGCATTTAGATAACGTTATTAAATCCATAAAACGGGCTGTTAAAATACCTGTTATTCTTTTCCCGAACAATGTAACTGGAATAAGCCGTTACGCCGATGCCATATGGTTCATGTCGCTTCTAAACTCTACAGACCCATACTTTCTGATGGGCGCTCAAGTTCTTGGTGCACCGCTTGTTAAGCGTTTTGGACTTGAACCTATACCTATGGGCTATATAATTGTTGGCGAGGGCGGAACCGCGGGGGTTATTGGAAGAGCTACGCCTATACCATACGATAAGCCTGAGCTTGCCGCTGTTCATGCCTTAGCTGCTCAATATTTGGGGATGCGTTTTGTCTATTTGGAGGCGGGGTCCGGAGCCAAAATTCCGGTTCCGCCTGAAATGATCTTTGCAGTTCGAAGGACAATCAGCGTTCCCTTAATTGTCGGCGGCGGGATAAGGTCTGCAGAGCATGCGATGGCGGCTGTTAAGGCTGGAGCCGACATAATTGTCACTGGGAATGTCATTGAAAGTTCAGATGCGAAAGGGAAAGTAAAGGAGATTATTGAGGGAATAAAGGCTGGAGTGAAGGGTAGAAAATGACATGTTTTGAAAGATTTTTTGATTCTTTAAAGAAGGCTCTGGATAGAGCGGACCTTTTTGATATTTGGCCGGATTTTACGCCTGAATATGACGAGAAAGAGTTTGCCTGGACAACCCTACGCGGCTTAGGCGAAGTTCTTCTTTTAAATTGCGGAGTCTGCGATGGGCCTTCAGACCTTAGGCATATTAAATGTAAAGAATGTGTCGAGAAGCGTTCACAAATCGCTAAAGAGGCTTATCAGAAGGCTACTGGAAGGCCTAAGGAGAATTGGCATGCCATAATTCTATGTAGAATCTACACGGAGTAAGTATTGCTGTTGACTGTTTCGTGTTGAAAAACGAAATATTCTAGGTGAGCCGTCAAATTCTAAATTGGAGGTTTCAGTTGAATTCCGCCGAAATGAGCGATGAATATAGGCAATACGTTCTTGGCTTGGAGAAGGAACTGGAGAGACTGCGTCAAATAGCTAAAAAGGCGAGAGAGAAGGGCTTAGACCCCGCCTTAAAGCCTGAATGTGAAATTGCGAAGGATTTGGCTGGATTGGTTGAGGGCCTTGTTGGGCCGGCTGGCGTGGCTGAAAGCATTAGGAATCTGAGCAGTAAATTGCCGAGGGAGGAAATTGCCTTCAAAATTGCCGAGGAGATTGTTTATGGAAAGTTTGGCCGTTTGCCTCCTGAAAGGGCGGCTGAGCAGGCTGTTAGAACCGCTTTAGCTATATTGACTGAGGGCATTACTGCTGCGCCTCTTCAGGGAGTAGCCAAAGTGGCCATTAAGGAGAATTTTGATCATACAAAGTATTTGGCGATATATTTTGCTGGTCCTATCCGTTCGGCTGGTGGAACCGAGCAAGCCTTAACGCTTGTTGTCGGCGATTTCGTTAGGCGGTTGCTGGGGCTTGACCGCTATAAGCCTACTGAGGAGGAGATTGCACGTTTTATTGAGGAGATTAGGATTTATGAGCGTCAAGTAGCCCGCTTTCAGTATCATGTTTCTGATGAGCAGCTTCGCATGGCTCTAGAAAGGATTCCAGTTGAGGTTACTGGAACCGAATCAGACCCGGTTGAAGTTTCCTCCTATCGTAACTTGCCTAGAATCGAGACGAATAGGGTGCGTGGCGGCGCTCTCAGAGTCGTAAACGACGGCATAATTGGTAGAGCCGCTAAGGTTTGGGCTATTGTGGAGAAGCTTGGAATTGAGGGTTGGGATTGGCTGAAGACGATAAAGAAGACGGAGAGGGAGAAGTCTGCTGGCTTTATGGATGAAGTGATCGCTGGCAGACCTATCTTTTCTTTTCCCTCCAAGCCTGGAGGCTTCCGGCTAAGATATGGAAGGGCGAGAAATACTGGCTTGGCTGCTGTTGGGGTTCATCCGGCTACCATGCTTGTTTTGCAGGGTTTTTTGGCGGCTGGAACTCAGCTTCGCCTTGAATTGCCGGGTAAGGGCGGAGTGGTTCTTCCGGTTGATAGTATAGAGCCTCCCATTGTCCGCCTAAAGGACGGCTCTGTCGTACGTGTGACACTTGAGAACTTTGATGAAGTTAGGGATTCTATTGATAAGGTGCTCTTTCTGGGCGACATTCTGATTAGCTATGGGGATTTCCTCTATAACAACAAGCCTTTGGCGCCGGCTGGCTATAGCGAGGAGTGGTGGAGTCAAGAGGTTGAGGAGGCTATAGCTGAAAATTTTGAAAATGACTTGGCAGGGGCCGCCGAGGCCGTTGGAATTTCTATTGATAGGCTTAGGGGATTTATTGAGAATCCGTTTTTTGAAAAGCCAACAGCCAAGGAAGCCATTTCGATTTCTTTAAGGCTGGGGGTTCCTCTTCATCCGGCATTTACCTATTTCTGGAAGATTTTGCCAGTGTGGGTTTTCAAGCATCTGCGTAATTGGGTTTTGAAGGCTGAGAAGCAGATTTCAGACAGCCTTGTGGTTAGGATTGTCGGCGTGAATGATGGGTTGGTTAAGAAGGCTCTTGAGAGGATTTGTGTTCCGCATAGGCTTGTAGATGATAGAATTGTTGTTGAGGGTGATGACGCCGCAATTCTTGCCTTTTGCCTAGGTTGGCATAGGGCTGATGTAGCAGTTTCTGAGGATAAGTCGGTTTTTGAGATTATATGGGAGTTGTCCGGCGTTAGGGTTCGTGATAAGGCTCCTACGCTGGTTGGCGCTAGGATGGGTAGGCCTGAGAAGGCGAAGAGGCGGGAGATGAAGCCTCTTGTTCATGTGTTGTTTCCGGTTGGGTTGGCTGGTGGCGCTCAACGCGACTTGGTTGTGGCTGCTTCGAAGGGTGAAGTTAGGGTTGAGCTTGTTAGGAAGCATTGTCCAAGCTGTGGTCAAACATTCTATTTCTATTCTAAGTGTCCAGACTGCGGGGTTGAATTAAAACGGCAGAATGTTTGTCCAATCTGCGGAAAGGTTCTCAACAACAGCGTCTGTCCGGTATGTAGAGTTCCCGCAAAAAGCTATTCGCGTCAACCCGTCAATGTTAGGAAACTAATTGAGGATGCATGTGAACGTTTGAATATGCAGTTTCCGCAGTTGTTGAAAGGCGTTAAAGGATTAACTAATGAGTCAAAGACTCCGGAAATAATTGAGAAGGGGATTCTCCGCGCAAAATATGACCTTTCAGTTTTTAAGGATGGAACTGTCCGCTTTGATGCTACTAATGCTCCTTTAACGCATTTTAAGCCGGCCGAAATAGGCGTTAGCGTTGAGCAGCTGAGAAAACTTGGCTATACTCATGATGTGAATGGGGATCCATTGACTAGTCCGGAGCAGGTTTGCGAATTGAAGATTCAGGATGTGATTATTCCGATTAGCTGTGCTGAGTACTTTGTGAATGTTGCAAATTTTGTTGATGATTTGTTGGAGAAGGTTTATGGTTTGCCGCGTTATTATAATGTGAAGTCTAGGGAGGACTTGGTTGGTCATCTCGTTATTGGTTTGGCTCCTCACACTTCGGTTGGGATTCTTGGGAGGATAATTGGGTTTACGCCTTTGAATGTTTGTTATGCTCATCCTTTGTGGCATTCTGCCAAGCGTAGGGACTGCGATGGAGATGAAGACGCGCTTATGCTTGCCTTGGATGTTTTGCTTAATTTTTCACGTGAGTATCTTCCAGCTCAGATTGGCGGGATTATGGATGCTCCTTTGCTTATTAATCCGTTTGTGAATCCAAGCGAGGTTCAGCGTCAAGCTCAGCTTGTGGATGTAGCTGCCAAGTATCCGCTTGAGTTTTATGGGAAGACGCTTGAGGAGATGGACGCCAAGGACGTGGCTGACCTTATCGACTTGGTTGTTGACAGGCTTGGCACTAGGCGCCAATTTGAGGGTTTCAGCTATACTACGCCTGTTTCGAATGTGAATATGGGTAATCGTGAAAGCACCTATAAGCGGTTTAAGCGTATGATTGACAAGCTTAACAGTCAGCTTGAATTGGCTGAGAAGCTCAGATCTGTAAACGCCAAATTCGTGGCTAGAAAGGTTTTGACTACGCATTTTCTCAGAGATATTGCTGGCAATCTCCGCGCATTTTCTACGCAAGGATTCCGCTGTAAATCATGCAACAAGAAGTTTAGGCGCCCACCATTGAAGGGTAAATGCCCAGAGTGTGGAGGTGCGCTTACGCTGACCGTCTATCGTGGCGGCATAGAGAAATATTTGGATGCAGCTAAGCATTTGGTTAAGAAGTATGATTTGCCAGTCTATTATGCTCAGCGTATAGCCCTAATAGAAAATGAAATAAAATATCTGTTTGAGGGTAAAGGGCCAAAGCAAGTGAGCTTGGCTGACTTCACCTAAAATTTTGCATTAAACTTTTCTATGTTTCCAGCCTTAAAGAATAGTTTGAATGGTTTATGAGTGTTCATCCTAAGGCGTTTCTGTCTCGTAAAAGAAATGTTAGGGAAGGCGTGTCTACGCGAAGTCGGATAATTATGGTTTTGGAGCGTAAGCCTTCAAGTGCGAAGGCTATTGCGGAAGAGGCTGGAATAAGCTATTCAGCTGCGCTTCATCATTTAAGGCTTCTTGAAGAGGAGCATATTGTGAGGCGTGAAGGCGGAAAACCCTACATCTGGAAACTTACAGGCATAGGGCAACTACGCCTAATAGACATAAAAGCCTAAAATGTGCATTTGCATGGTTTTTGTCCGCATTTTGGACATTTATAATCATACTTTTTCAATGCAGCCTTCTCCAAGTCTACGCCGACAACATTCGCCAAAGAAGCAAGCCAAGCGATAACGTCCGCAAATTCCTCTTCCAAATTTTCTCTATTATTACTTTTCAATGCCTCGCCAAGCTCCCTAACCTCATCAACAAGCCAGTTGTAGGTTCCATCTGCTCCACGCTTAGAATCTCGATGAAAATAAATCTCTCTCATTAAATTCTGAAACTCACTTATATGCATAGGCTTCATCCCTTGCATGCTAAAGTAAGCGTCTAAACTCTTAAAATTTGAGTATGCTTGCTTGTCCCTTCTCTATTATGTGGATTACTTCCACACCCTTCCTTTCTAAATAAGCGGATAAGAAGCGTCTATGGCAATATTTTGGGTTTTTCTCCATACACATTATGCATGTTCTCTTCTGCTTGGCGATTTCCAATAGCTTCTTTACGCCTTCTCTGAAAAGTTTGGTTCTCATATGCCTCTTATATCCGCCCTTTCTGTATCCGCCGAGTTCTTTTCCAAGCCAAACATATTCTATTCCGTTTTCCGGAAGCCAACGCTCCATCTCTTCACGCTTAAAATGCTCAATTTTGGAAGTTGGAAAACTTCTAATGTCAGCTAAAACTTGTATGGAATGTTCTCTGAGAAGTTCTAGGAAGACTTCTATTGAACGGTTGCTATGTCCAATAGTCCATATTCTAAGCTTTTGGCTGCTCTGATTCATCAATTAAATTATTTGGATTTATCTTAGTTTTATGTATTCGTAGGCTTCCCGCGTGCTTTCAAAGCAGTAATGAACCTTCTGGAAGCTCTTTCTAAACTCGATTACATCCTGCTTGACCTTTTCAGGCGGCTCCTTGTCAATTACGACTCTCTTGATGAACTCGGCGATTTCCTGCATTTCAGATTCTCTCATTCCAAGCCTGGTCACTTCGGAGGCGCCAAGCCTAATTCCGCCTGGATGCTGGAAATGCCTTCCCTCTTTAATGTCCCAGGGAAGCAAGTTTCGATTAATAATTATGTTCGCCTTTTCTAGTTCCTTCTCGATTGTTCCGCCGTCGCCAAACTCCGTAATATCAATTATTAGAACATGCGATTCTGTAAAGCCCTTATGCTCGCCTAAAACTTTGAAGCCCCTCTCATAGAGGGCCTGTCCAAGCGCCTTCGCATTCCTAATCACTTGTTGGCAATACTCCTTTCCGAAAGCAAGCATTTCGGCGCATGCAATGGCTACGCCAGCCAAAGCATGTAAATGGTGATTGCTAACCAAGCCTGGAAAGACTGCACGCTTAATCTTATCCGCATACTTTTCCCATGAAACTATTCCGCCGTGCTGGGGACCAAACAATGTTTTATGCGTACTTAGGCTCATTACGTCTGCGCCTTCGCGTAATGGGTCTTGGAAGCATCCCCCAGCTATTAGGCCGGCTACATGCGCAGCATCATACCCAACTATCCCGCCTACCTCGTGAATAGCATCTGCTAATTCTTTTACTGGATGCGGAAATGGGAATACGCTTGCACCGAACATTACAAGTTTAGGCGGTCTCCCTTCATCTGCAAGCCTTTTGATTTTCTCCTTCGTTCTGTCAACGTCAATGTTCATTTCCTTATAGTCGAATGGTATATACTCGACTTCTAGGCCGTGAACCGCGCCGGCGGTTCCTCCAAGCTTTTTCTTGCCCATGGTTATGTGGCCGCCGCATGGAATTGAAAGAGCCATCATTACGTCGCCTGGCTCAGTAAAGGCTGTATAAACTGCCAAGTTTGCTACTGCGCCTGAAATTGGCCTTACATCTGCAAATTCCGCCCGGTAAAGCTTTTTCATTAATTCTATGCAGATAAGCTCAACTTGGTCTATGTAGATGCATCCGGCGTAGACTCTTTCGCCTGGCCATCCTTCAGCATAGCGGTTTCCAAAGTCGCATGTTAAGGCTTCTCTTACAGCCGGGCTTGGAATGTTCTCGCTTGCAATTAGCGGGATGCATTCCCTAAACCATTCATGATGCTTCTGTAAAAGCTCAAAAATTCTATCATAATACTGCCTTGCTTCTTCCAAGCTCTTTGCACCTCACACCATATAAACGGTTCATGCATAAAAGCTTTTGAGAGTAAAATTAAAAAGGCTCTCAGACTTCTAGGATTGAATGGAGATAATCCTAAATGAGTAGGCGAAGAAAACGAAGGGA
>CAYXFE010000001.1:0-20830 GCA_964464195.1 uncultured Candidatus Bathyarchaeia archaeon | reverse complement strand
TTTCATGAAGAACTTCTATTCGCTGAACAGAATTTAGGTTGATGAATATTTCGCTTCTCGCTTCTCTGGCAGCCACCTGCGGAATGGGATTTGCAATAGTAGCCCTCAATACTACTGCTTCAGCGTCTGAGAGCCATATGCCCGCCGGCTCATAATTGACTGCCGCCAGCACACCTTCAAATCCATATGAAGCATCAAGTATCACAAGAACCTTTTTGCCAATGTTCTTTTCAAGCATGTGAAAAACTGTTAGGGGAATTTTATGCTCAGACAAGGTTCCGCAAAACCTAAAGTGCAGTACCTAAATAAAACATTTACTATTCCAGATGAATCGGAAGGACAAGTTAAATCATGTCAAGCAAGCTTGACCGTTCAATAAATATGCTGGTAAAACAGTACTCCTCGCTGTTCACTCTACCTACTTTAAGGATGATTCTGCTCTACATGTTCACGCTTGTAATGTTCAGCTCAATAATCTCATGCCTAACCTTAAAATTCTCAATGTCAAGCCTTCCTGTTGGGATAGGAGCAGCCATACTTTTCTTTTCGATAATAGTTCTGGTAGACTTCCTAGTCAGCCAAACTTTCATGAAAGACGACGTAGTTTTTAATTTTAGACGATGCTCCGCGTTGTCGTTATTCTCAAATTTGTTGTGGGCCTTCTTTATTTTTATAGGTTGCATGTTAACTTTTTCATTTAATTCAGAGATTATGTGGATTAAACTTGTCCTTTTAGGTTTCTGCGCCTCACTAATCCTTAGACTAGTCGTTTTCTTCACGGTTTCCATGAAAAATTACTTTACATCCTCAATGTCAGCCTTTCTGCAGCCTTCCATATGCCTCTTCCTCATCTTCCTTCTTACGTGGCAAATAACTGGCAAACCAGTTGACATGACTATTTTCAAGCTTCTCTCCGCGACTATTCCTATAGCTTTTCTAGCAGCCTTCTCATTCGTATTAGCCGTTGATATTGTAGGGAAGAAGTCTCCCCTTAAGCTTTCGTCTTTCTCCCTTTTTAAGGCGTTCATGGCAAATTGGACTGAAAATGTAAATGGGCCGCTTGAGGAAATCTTTGAGTTTTTAGGTGAAGACCGCGAGGTTCAAGTTAACCTTTTAGCCTTCAAGGGAAAGAGCGGCTATAAAGCTGTTTTGGCTGTTCCCTGTTTTCATCCAGGTCCTTTCAGAAATGTTGGAAGCAGTCCAATCCCCTATCTTATTCAAAAGGCAATATCTGAAAAGCTTGGCTGCGTAGTGGCTGTTCCGCACGGTTTGTTTGGGCATGAACTTGATTTGACATCTCAAAGGCAGAATAAGAAAGTTTTAAATGCAATTTTGAATTCGCTGTCATTTGAATTTTCCACTTCTAAAGCTTCACCCATGATTCGCGTGAACGAGGAAAATGCCAGCGCAACCTGCCAAATATTTAAGGAATGCGCGCTCTTCACATTGACATTGGCGCCAAAAACCACGGAAGATTTTCCAAAGGAAGTTGAAGATCATATCGCCAGCCTAGCTTCCAAACATGGACTTTCAAACTTCATAGTCATCAATGCCCATAACAGCATAGATAGCCTCGAACAATCAGAGGAAGAGTTCCAGCTTCTACGGTCGGCGGCATCCAAAAGTCTGGAAAAGGCGCTAAAAAGCAAATTTAAGCCGCTAAAGGTTGGAGCTGCTAAACTAAATCCCAAAGAATATGGAGTTAGCGAGGGTATGGGTCCCGGCGGGATAGCAGCTTTAACTCTTGATGTCGGAGGCAAAATCTATGCTTATGTGGTTTTTGATGGCAACAACATGATTTCTGGACTTAGAGAAAAGATTCTTGAAGGTTTGAAGGATTTGGGAATAGCCGAAGGAGAGGTTATGACTAGCGACACTCATGTTGTTAATGCTGTTGTCTTGGGTGGAAGAGGGTATCATCCAGTCGGAGAAGTTATGGAGCATGGAAAGGTGGTTGAAATGGTTAAAAGTGTAGTTTCTGAAGCCCTTAAGGATATGGAGCCAGTCAGTGTTGGCTGGCGAACTGTCAAGGTTGAAAATGTTAGAGTTATTGGCGAGAAGCAAATTGAAATTATGGGAGAAATATCCTACAAGGCTGCAAAAAGAGCTAAAAAAGCAGCTGCAACAATATTTCCAGCAATCGGAATAATACTTGTCGGTTTACTGCTGATCGTTTAGCACTAGACTAAAATATCACTGCGTCTTGATATTTCTGTTCTATCTCGACGCTTGGAGAGATTGCGTTGATTAAGGAGATTCGAATTCACGGTCGAGGAGGCCAAGGAGGAGTAACTGCTGCTGAACTTATTGCGAGAGCAGCATACAAGGAGGGGAAGTGGGTTCAAGCCTTTCCCTATTTCGGTGCTGAAAGGAGAGGGGCGCCAGTAAGGGCTTTTGCGAGAATAAGTACGGAGCCAATACTTGTCAGAAGCCAAATCTATAATCCGGACTATGTCCTAGTGTTGGATGAGTCGCTTCTAGAGGTAGCCAATGTAACTGAAGGCTTAAAGAAAGATGGAATAATTGTGATTAACACTAGAAAGGAGCCGTCTGAAGTTGATTTGCATGGCTACAGAATAGCAACTGTTGATGCTACCGGCATCGCCTTGGAATTGGAGCTTCTTGTGGCTGGTTTACCGGTTGTTAATACTGCCATGGTTGGAGCATTCGCGGCGGCAACTGGAGAAATTAAGATTGAAAGTGTTGTGGAGGCGATTAAGGAAGAGTGGCGAGGCGCCGTTGGAGAGAAGAATGCTAAGGCTGCTGTTCTCGCTTATGAAAGACTCAAGAGGGGATGGTAAAATTTGGTTGGAAATTTCATGTTAAGAATTAAAAGCGAAGTTTTGGTGAAACTACGAAACACTTTTCCCGCGGTTTGCTCTCTCTTTCTAGTTCAAAGCTTACTTGAAGGTGATTTTTATGGAGAAGTTGGAAGTTAAGATTCCGAAAAGCCGAAAGGACTTGCCAATAACGCCTCTTTCGATTCCGACGGTTGGAAGCATGGGTAAGACTGGTGATTGGAGAACATTCAAGCCAGTAATCGACTATTCCAAGTGTAAACGTTGTTTATGGTGTTGGATATACTGTCCAGAAGGCGTCATAACACGCGAGGAGGATGACACGCCGAGAATAGACTATGAATACTGCAAGGGATGCGGAATATGCGCCGAGGTATGTCCGCTTAAGGCTATAGAAATGGTGAGGGAGAAGTAGTATGGCGCATACAATAATTGATACAGCCAACCATATTGCAGCTTATGCAGCAAAAGCCGCCAGAGTCAAGGTTGTAGCTGCATATCCGATTACTCCGCAGACAACAGTTGTCGAGAAGATAGCTGAGTTTGTTGAAAGCGGAGAAATGGACGCCGAATACATTCGAGTTGAATCCGAGCATAGCGCAATGGCAGCATGCGTGGGCGCAGAAGCCGCCGGAGTCAGAACTTTCACTGCAACTTCAGCGCATGGCTTAGCTTTAATGCATGAGGTTCTACATTGGGCTGCCGGTTCACGTCTACCTATCGTTATGGCAGTTATCAACCGCGCCATGGGCGCGCCGTGGAGCATCTGGCCCGACTTCAGCGATTCACTGGCGCAAAGGGATACCGGCTGGATACAATTCTATTGCGCAGATAACCAGGAAGTTTTCGACACAATTCTTCAAGCATATAAGATTTGTGAGGATAAGCGTGTGCTTCTACCAGCCATGGTTTGCTCTGAAGGATTTATTCTCTCCCATACGTTCATGCCAGTTATAGCTCCTGAACAAGAAGAAATTGACGATTTTCTCCCACCATACGAGCCCGGATGGGTTTTAGATGTTAATAATCCGCTTTCACATGCCAATTTGGTCTCTCCGGAATGGTATATGGAGTTCCGCTACATGATTCAGCAAGCCATGGAAAACGCCAAAAAATTGATTGTTGAAGTTGATAGGGAGTATGGCAGAAGATTCGGGTTTGAGCACGGCGGCCTAGTGGAGAAGTATCAGTGCGAAGACGCTGACCTAATACTTGTCACTATGGGAACCATGGGGAGCGAGGCGAAAATTTCCGTTGATAATTTGCGGAAGGAAGGATTTAAGGTGGGATTGGCGAGAGTAAGGGTTTTCAGGCCTTTTCCCAAAGAGGAAATTAGAAAAATTGCGGAAAACACTCAAATGCTAACTACGATAGATAGGCATGTATCATTTGGCTTTGAAGGCTTCTTGGCAACGGAAGTTAAGGCTTCGCTTTATTCCAGAGAGAAAGGCTTGGCTGACCCTCCGCTTGTAGCCGGCTTTCTAGCGGGGCTTGGAGGCAGAGATGTCACCTACCGCGACATTGAGGAAATCGCCAAGAAGTCTTGGAAGTGGATGGAGGAGGGCAAAGTTAGGGAAGAAATTGTTTGGTGGGATTTAAGGGAGTGAAAGTATGGTTACCTTAAAGGAGCTTCCGAAAGAAGAATACTTGTTGAAGGGGCATGCTGCCTGTGCGGGATGCGGCGCAGCAATATCCCTCAGATTATTGTTTAAGGCTTTAGGCAACAAAGTAATACTAATCGTGCCTGCATGCTGCACGACAGTTATTCAGGGGCCATATCCCTACACCAGCGTTAAGGTTCCGCTCTTAAACATCGTCTTTGAGGCTACTGGCGCCGCGGCTTCCGGCGTAGTTGCAGCCTTAAAGAAGCGTGGAATCGATGATGTAACTGTTGTTGGCTGGGCTGGCGATGGAGGAACAGCCGATATAGGCATTCAGGCTCTTTCTGGCGCAGCGGAGCGTGGAACCAACTTCATCTACATATGCTATGACAATGAGGCTTACGGAAATACTGGAATGCAGAGAAGCGGCGCAACCCCCTTCGGCGCATGGACAACGACTACGCCTACCGGGAAGAGGGAGCACAAGAAGGATGTTCCAATGATTATGGCTGCGCATGGAATCCCATATGTTGCAACAGCTATTCCGTCCTATCCTATGGACCTCATCAGAAAGCTTAGAAAGGCCAAGGAAATGAAGGGAACAAAATACATTCACATTCTCTCGCCTTGTCCAACCGGATGGAGATATCCAGGGAGCAAAACGGTTGAGATTGGAAAGTTGGCTGTTGAAACTGGACTTTGGGCTTTGTATGAAATTGAGAATGGAGTTTTCAAGCTTAGCCCACCAAGTGCACGATTGCTAGATAAGGAGAAGCGTAAACCAGTCGAAGTATACTTGAAGGCTCAGGGAAGGTTTAGGCATTTAACCGATGAGGATATTGCTGAAATTCAACGTTGGGTAGATGCAACTTGGGAAAAGTATAAGAAGCTTCAATCCAATTAATTTATTTGCCTATCAATGGCTTTCGCCGCTTTCAACAACTCAAAAGGAGGTTGAGAAGTGTCAGAGGGAGAGAGCACCGCCGCAGCCCCCGGCCAGAACATTGTTTTAATTGGTAAGAAACCAGTGATGAACTATGTCGTTGCCTGCCTAACATTCCTAAACGCTGGCGCCAAGAATCTCATAGTGAAGGCTAGAGGCAGAGCCATAAGCAGAGCCGTCGACACCGTTGAGCTTCTACGCAGAACATTCGCCAAAGACCTAAAAATCAAGTCCATAAACATTGGAACCGAAGAGATTGAGAGGGCCGAGGGGCAAAAGGCGAACGTTTCGACAATTGAAATAGCCCTAGAAAAACCTTAAATTCGAGCCGCTTTCAAAGGCTCCAAACCCCCACCACATTTTTTCTAATTAACTTTGTAAATCGAACACTTGAATTTTAGATAATTATAAAAGCCTCTTCTGGTTTAGATTCTAGTCTCTAGCGAGGTGAGCATGTTGGCTGAATACCCAAAAATCGTTGTTAGGCCTCCAGGTCCTAAGGCTCGTGAAATTCTGGAGCGAGACGAGAGGGTAATATCGCCTTCATATGTGCGCTTTTATCCTCTCGTTGTCGAGTCTGGAAGAGGATGCATAATCCGCGACGTGGACGGAAACGAGTATATAGACTTCAACTCCGGCCTAGTATGCATGAATGTCGGCCATAACCATCCGAAAGTGATTGAAGCACTCAAGAAGCAGCTGGAAAGGTTTCTGCATTACTCAAACACCGACTTTTACTATCGAGAAGTCGTGGATTTGGCTGAGAGGCTCTGCGAGATTACGCCTGGAAAATTTGAAAAGAAGGTTTACTATGGAAACAGCGGAACAGAAGCCGTCGAAGCCGCAATTAAGCTTGCCAAGTGGCATACGCGGAAGCCGCGTTTCATAGGCTTCATAAGTGCATTTCACGGGAGAACCACTGGCTCATTATCGTTTACGGCCAGCAAACCCGTCCAGAGAAGATACTTCTTCCCATTAATGCCAGGCGTAACGCATGTTCCCTATCCATACTGCTATCGCTGCCCATTCAAGCAGACATTTCCAGACTGCAACTACTGGTGCGTAGACTTCATTGACGAGTATGTTCTGCAGAAGTACGTTCCACCAGAAGAGGTTGCAGCCATACTGTTTGAGCCGATACAAGGCGAAGGCGGATATGTTGTTCCGCCTGAAGGCTACTTCCAACGCCTAAAGAAGCTTGCTGACAAGTATGGCATATTACTAATCGATGATGAGGTTCAGGCTGGAATGGGCAGAACTGGAAGATGGTTCGCCATTGAACACTGGGAAGTGGAGCCAGACATAATCTGCATGGCTAAAGCGTTAGCTTCAGGCCTTCCATTAGGCGCCATAATTGCCAGAGCGAAAATAATGGACTGGGAGGGCGGTTCCCACGCAAGCACTTTCGGCGGAAATCCGCTCTCATGCGTCGCAGCCATGGCGGTCATCGACACAATTAAGGAGCAAAACCTACTGGAAAACGCGGCTAGACAAGGCAATTACATTATGAAGAGACTTAGAGAACTAGCTGAGCAAAGCGAAATAATTGGGGATGTACGCGGAAAAGGCCTAATGATAGGAGTAGAAATAGTTGAAGACAAAGATTCAAAGAAGCCGGCGCCAAATCTTGCAAAGGAAATTATGATGAGAAGCTGGAAACGCGGAGTGGCAATAATAACCTGCGGAGTCTCAACTTTGAGAATAGCGCCGCCATTGATTATTACACGGGAACTTGTGGATGCAGCCCTAGAAATAGTTGAAGACACCATAAAGGAAGTTGAGAGGGAAAAGGAAACTCTTTAAAATTCCATTTTATTCTCTTAATTGTTTGATGAGTTTCTACGTTGCGTAGAACATTATTATTAGAGATGTTAACGTTAGCGTCAGTAATGTGTCGGTTAAGGCTGTTTCAAACGGAATTACAAAGTTGTCGGGGTCTAGGCCCCTAACGAATGTGAGGATTGCCATTGAAAACACGATTATTGTCATGGCTGGAAATATTATTAAGAAGCAGAGAAGCGGAATTGAGAACGCCGTTAATGTACCTTCGCTTATGAATGCTATTAGGCTGTAGATTAGGTACATTATGAAGGATGCGGCGCCTATCTGAGTTAGGTCAGGTAGTTCGTTTTTTATTCCCTTAAGGTTTGGCTCCGTTAAACCTAGAACAAGTTTCGTCGTTGATATTGAGCCGAAAATTGCTCCAGCCGACCCTGTTGTTGCCATTAATGCCGGATATATAAGCAATATTCCTGGACTTTGCTCTATCTGGGCTTTTACTCTTGAAAGGAAGAAGCCTCCCATGGACTCTATAAATCCCACGATTAAAACCGAGAATACTGCTTCCCGCAGTGTTTTCCAATATTCGGCTTCCTTTCTAAATCTGTAGGTTAAATATAAAACTGTGAATATGAAGCCAAGTCCAATTGCGTAAAGTATTATGTTTCCCGTTAGGCCGAATGAGAATGCAAGGGAAAGGGTTGATACATAGGCTACGGTTGCCCATATATCCGCGACGGTTGAGGAGATGGGGTATACTATAACGTCTGGGTCTAACCCCTTTCTGAAGGCGAAAAATCCTAAAAGAGAGGTGAATGGCGCTGTGACCAGCAAGGCGATTGCTTTAGTTACCATGCAGGAGAAAATTATGAGGAAAAATTCTGCTGGCGCTGTTTGATAGAAAATTGTTGACAAAATGAATGCTATAACTCCAATTGTTAGACTTGAAATAAGTGAAAGCGTACAGATAGCCGCTAAAATTGAATAATAATAGCTTGTATTTTTCCTCAGCGACGGTTCTATCAGCCTTGTATGCAGCCCGGTGCTTAACCTTCCGCTTAAGACTCCGTTTACTGCTCCTCTAACGCCTAAAACGAGAGGATAAATCATTATTACCCAGTTTCTTACCAGAACAAGCGAAATGAAGTATACAGCCAAGCTTCCAGCCAGAAGCTCGCCGAAATTGAAGAGAAAGACTCCAAATGACTCTCTGAAAACTTTAGTTCTGTTCTCTAGCTTCCCCTCTCCGGAGTTTGGCGTCTCCGCTTGCATACTGTTGTGAGCTTTCATCGTTTCCACCTTCCATCTTTGACACCTCCGCCATCTTGCGGTTGTCTCCTCTCCGGAGAGGAGAAGAGTTCCAAGTTTTATGTTAGATGCGAATGAAGGTTCTAGCGCATTTTGCCATTATAACCTTTTCGTTGTTTACGTGAAATACATAAAGATTTATTTGGCTATTCTTTAATTCTGTATTAGCGCTATGGGAGGGCTACGTTTAGCCCTCAAGCTGGGAGCTTCTAAGTCCATGACGGAATTCGAGAAGGTTGAATACAAGCCTGTCCCAGTCCGCGAATTACTAACAGAGATGAAGGATATATCCGAACTAATGATAGACTTAGCTTACTCAGCCGCGCTTTTCCACAGCAAAGAGCTCGCTGAAGAAGTTTTAGAACTTGAAAGCTACGTTGACAATCTGGTTTATCTGCTAAACATGAATGCTATGCTGGCGGCGAGAGACGCCGAAGACGCCGAAGCCTTGCTAAGCGTAACAGCAGTAGCAAACGCAGCCGACAAAATCTCCGACGCAGCCGCAGACATGGCGGCAATAGTCCTAAAGGACATAGGGGTTCATCCGCTGATTAGGCGGGCATTTCAAAAAGTTGAAGAACAACTCACAAGAGTTAAGGTTAAGTCAAACTCATTCTTCGTTGACAAGACAGTAGGTGAACTCAAGCTTGCGCCAACAATAGGCGTAGACGTAATCGCCATTAGACGAGGAAAAAAGTGGATAATTGACCCGGACGACGAAGAAATTATTCGCGAAGGCGACGTTCTGATCGCCAGAGGCGCACCAGCAGGCATAGAAGAATTCGAGGAAGCCGCCGAAGGCAAAATAGAAAAATTGGAGGAGGAATAGGCTTTGACTATTCCTAAGAAGATTTCTGAAGAACTTGTCAAAAAGCTCGTTGAGCTTAAGGACACCTCAGAGCTTATGCTCGACCTAGCCTACTCAGCCCTACTACTAAACAGCAAGGAACTCGCAGAAGAAGTAGAGGAACTAGAAGAACACGTAGACGACTTACATACAGAATTTGAACTTCTAGCCCTAAGAAGCGGCTTCTCACCGAAAGAGTCCAAGAACTTTCTAGGCCTAATAAGGCTTGGAGTAGTAACCGAAGCAATCGCCGACGCGGCAGCCCAAATAGCAGAAGTAGTCCTACGCGGATTAAAGCCCCATCCAATACTAAAAATGGTAATCGAAGAAGCAGACGAGACAGTAACAAGAGTTCAAGTAGCTGAAAACTCGCCGCTAGTCGGCAAAACCCTACGCGAGGCAGAAATTCCAGAAAAAACCGGAATGTGGGTTCTAGTAATCAGAAGGGGAAACAAGTGGATAAGACCTAGACCAAACACGAAGATTCAAGCAGGAGACATAATAATTGCCTCAGGATACGCAGAAGGCGAAGAAGACCTAACAAAGCTGGCAACAGCGCAAATATGAAAGCTAAATCTTGGTGGGCCGGGCCGGACTTGAACCGGCGACCTTCGCCTCGTAAGGGCGATGTCCTAACCACGCTAGACGACCGGCCCAGACCTTGACTATAGAAAATAGCCAGTTTAGCATAATAAACCTAATGGAAAGCATAAATGGATTCTATGCATAACAGTATTTTGTTATGCAGCGTTATCGAACAGTCTTTAAGGATGAAGCTAAGCTTGACATAGCTTATGTTCCGCCTAGACTTGTCCATAGAGAGGATGAGTATAGGCTTTTGTGGGAGTTTTTCCGTTTTGTTTTGGAAGCTTCTGGCCGTATGTCGCAGCGGGTGCTGATAACTGGAAAGGTGGGCACTGGGAAAACTGCGCTTTCCCAGCGGTTCGGAATGAATCTACAGGAAGAGGCAAGAAAGAGAGGAATTAACCTCCATTATTTGCATGTTAACTGCCGAGAAAAACGAGGCAGATTCTTCTTAACGCTGCTGGATGTTCTTCTACATTTTAAGCCTAACTTTCCAAGAAGAGGATTCTCATCAGAAGAGCTTCTGCATTCGTTAATGGATATACTTGACGAGGAAAATGCATACTTAATACTGGCTTTAGACGAGCTTGAATCGCTGATTCTAGCTGAAGGCTCAGAGCCCATCTACAAACTTACAAGAATGCAAGAGACGCGGCTTGGAAAGCCGCAAAGAATATCATTAATATGCATTCTTCGAAGCCTCAAGCCCTTGGAAAAACTTGACGAGAGTACAAGGAGCACGCTGCAAAAGAACATAATACACCTAGAAGAATACTCAAAACCACAGCTAATCGATATTATCAGCGACCGCGTTCAAATGGCATTCCACGAAGGAACCGTTCCGGAAGAAACGATTGAGATAATAGCTGAACTTGCAGAAAGGGAAGGCGGAAACGCAAGATACGCAATAGAACTCCTATGGAGGGCGGGAAAATACGCGGATGCTAATGGGCTTCCAGAGGTTTATCCCGAATGTGTTCGGATGGCTGCGGCGAGCATTTATCCAACTGTGCGAAAAGACGAAATCTTAAGCTTAAACATGCATCAAAAACTTTTATTGCTGGCTGTCGCGAGAGCATTCAGTCAAAATCCTAAAGCCTACGCCACAATGGGGGAAATAGAACAAGCCTATCAAATAATCTGCGAGGAGTACGGCCAAAAACCTAAAAGCCATGCACAAGTCTGGAATTATATCAAGCAGCTTTCGGCAATAGGAATAATAGATGCAAAAATTTCTGGTGCTGGACAAAGAGGAAAAACAACCCTTATAGGGCTTCATCAAATACCCGCCTCAAAACTTGAAAGAATGCTGAGTCAAAATTTAGGCTTAATTGAGGAATGAAATTTGGAAATAGAAGATTTTTTAGCTTCAAAAACGAGAATAAAAATCCTTAAGGCGTTATATGAGCTTGGAGAATTGAACATAAGGAAAATTTGCCAAAGAATTGGATCCGCGCATTCTGTAGTTAAGGAGAATTTGAAATTGATGGAAGAGTTAGGGCTTGTTCAATGTAAAAGGTATGGTAGGATTAAGCTTTACAGCCTAAACAACAATAATCCAAAAGTTAGGCTTCTCACGCGCTTGATTGAGGCTTGGTAAACGAAATAAGTTTCCGCATAGATACAAGTGTAGAGTAGGTGCATCACTTGGTTTATGAAAAGTTTGCTGTCCAGCTGAGCCAGTTTGAAGACGGCTTGCAGAAGCTGGCGAAGGACATAGCGAGCGGAGTAATATTCGAAAGGTTAGAGCCAATCGAGCTTTGGAAACGCTCCGAAGAAACAGTTACAAGACTAATGGAGCTTCTGGAAAGCCTACACGAGAAAATGCTCATTTTAAAACCTGAAAAAGCCCCAATAATAGAAAACCAATACGAGAACATGGCTAAAGCACTAAAAAACTTTAAGGAGATACTTTTCCAGAAAACTGCAGAACCGCTTGCAAATTCAAGGCTAGCCTTCGAACAATTAAGAAAGGCTGTAACAGACGGCTCAGACCTACTAGTCCTAATGAGAGAAATAAGAGATGAACCAAATCCAGTAATAGATACAGTAATACGTCTGAAAACAGCAGCCGAAAATAAGGGGCCAGTAATAACAATCGAGACGCCGAAGGAGCTTCAACCAATAATCGAGAAAGTTTTCAGACATGTAGAGGCTATAAGAGCCTCAATAATTTCCGCCGAGAAGGCTCTTGGAGAAGTAAAACTTCACTTAAGAAACCTACAACAGGAATGTCTTCCAACAGCCGAGAAAGAAGAAAGGGAAGAGGCTGAAATTAGAGATAAGCCATCGCAGCCCAAAAATGATAAACAACTCTCTCTGTCTCAGTTTAAGCCAGAAGGTGAAGCCTAAATGGCGATGGTTGATATAACCCCAAAACCCGAAGTCTATCGCGAAGCAACTGCGAAAGGAACAATAAAACTTAGACCAGAGACAGTAAAGCGGATAAGAGAAGGGAAAATCGAAAAGGGAAACCCGTTCGAAACAGCCAAGATAGCTGGAATACTAGCCGCAAAGAATACTAGCAGTTTAATTCCGCTATGCCATCCGCTTCCAATAACAAACGTGAAGATAGACATAAAAATTGAAAGTGAAGAACTCGTAAGCGTAACCACGACTGTAAAAACCCGAGCGCAGACTGGCGTTGAGATGGAAGCACTCGTAGGCACGGCTGTGGCTTTGCTGACCATATGGGACATGACGAAGGCATATGAAAAGGACAGCGAGGGGCAATATCCATTTACGGCTATAAGGGAGATTAAAGTTCTAAGAAAAATTAAGGAAGAATAGAAGATGAATGAAAGCGAAACGACTAGAATGCATAAGGCGGAAGCGCCTAAAAAACTAAAATTTGCAGTTATAGTCTGCAGTTCAAGCCGATATGAAGAGTTAAAGGCTAAGGGGAAGGCTGAAGATCCCTCTGGAGAACTTATAACAAGTATTTTGGAATCAGCCGGCCACAAGGTTGTCTATAAAGCGATTGTTCCAGATAACTCCGCCATGATTAGAATAGAGCTGAAAAAGATAATTTCGGAGAAAGAGATAGATGCAGCCATCTTCTGCGGCGGAACTGGCATAAGCCCATCAGATGTTACGATTGAGACTGTTAAGCCTTTAATGGAAAAAGTTCTGCCCGGGTTCGGCGAAATCTTCCGCTGGCTAAGCTATCAGGAAATAGGCTCAGCGGCCATTTTGTCCAGAGCCTTAGCTGGAACGGCTGAAGGAAAAGCCGTATTCTGTATACCAGGCTCTCCGCATGCTGTTAGGCTTTGCGTTGAAAAGCTTATATTGCCCGAAGCGGCTCACATCGTGAAGCATGCCCGTGAAAAGCCATGACTCTGAAGGACAATTATGGAAGGCCTGTTCTAAATTTGCGGGTTTCAGTTACTCAACGCTGTAATCTTCGCTGTTCATACTGCCATAGGGAAGGACAAGAGCTGCCTGTTGAAGGCAAAGCCATCGAAATGACTCCGGACGAAATCGCAAGGCTTGTACGGATAGCCGTCAATTTGGAAATTAGAAACGTAAAGCTTACTGGCGGAGAACCGCTCGTAAGAAAGGACATAACTGAAATAGTATCCAAGATAGGCGAAATATCAGGCGTTAAAGATTTTTCGATGACAACTAATGGTACGTTGCTCGCAAAATATGCTGAGGAATTGCATGAAGCTGGACTGAAAAGGGTTAATGTTAACATTCCTACATTGAGAGCTGATGTTTACAGTAAGCTTACCGGCGGCAGTTTAGATAATGTCTTGAATGGTATTGGAGAAGCCATTAGGGTTGGCCTTTATCCGGTTAAGCTTAACATGCTGGTTCTTAGAGGCGTAAATGATGGTGAAGTTGAGGATATGATAAGGTTTGCCGCTGAAACAGGCGCTATTCTTCAGCTTATTGAGCTTGAACCCATAAACTTGCCGGACGACTATTATCGTCGTTATCACCGAACGCTTGACGATTACGAGGTTAGGCTGAAGGAGAAGGCATTAAAGGTTGAGACTAGACGCTTTATGCATAATCGCCGAGTTTATCATTTGCCAGAAGCCAAAGTTGAGGTTATTCACCCAATTGAAAATACTGAGTTTTGCCTTCACTGCACTCGGCTTAGAATAACAAGCGATGGAAAGCTTAAGCCTTGCCTAATGAGAAATGACAATCTTGTTGATGTTCTTACGCCTATGCGTAACGGCGCAAGCGATAAGGAAATAGAAGAGCTTTTCAGAGAAGCCGTAAAAAGAAGAGAACCATACTTTAAGGGATAAGCTCAATTATCTTCTTTGCATTAGCCGAGGAACCAGCCAAGTAGCCTATCATTTCTGAGTCTAAGCCCAGCTTGTCCGCTATTTTGGCCGCCATCTCCGGATTGTTTTCAAAAATTATCTTTAGGTATGGTATGTATTCTTCTATGGCTCTTTTCGCCGAGATGTGGCATCTCCGCTTAATTTTCTGCGCTATAGCGTCTGCAAGCTGTCTTTCAGCCTTAGTTTTTGAAAGCCATTTTATTCTCTGCGGGAACTTCATTGGAATCCATCCTGAAGGCTTTGTTCGCTTTCTAGCCATTGCTACGCCGGCTGTCATCAAGTCTATCATGTAGCTTGCAAGCTTCCAGTCCTGAGTTAAGCGAACTCTTCCGCGGTAGATGTCTGCTTTGGCTAGGGCTTCCATTGCTTCGGCTAAGTCATGCGGGTCTTTTAGGTGGTATGGCGCATTTTCGTATATCCATTCGAATAGCATGTCTGGGTCTACATCCGCCATTGCCATGGCGCTTTTTGCTGCGCTGCACGTTTTTGAGTAGAAAATTAGCCTTAGCACATTGAATATTTGCTCTTTTCTGTCTCTATATGCAAGCCACGCCACATCATCGTATGTTAGCCGTTTCTTTCCTTGCGCTAGCGCCTGCAAATCATTTATTGCTGAGCGGACGTCTCCTTGCGCTCTTTGGGCAATGAACTTTAATGCGGCTTCTTCGGCTTCTATTCCTTCTTTTAGGCAGATTCTTCTTAGAAGCGGAACTATTTCGCGGGCTGAGGGTTTTTTGAATTCTATCATTAGGCATAAACCGCGAAGGGTTGAGAATCTCGGGTCGTATGGGTCGTTTGCTATCAGAATTATTGGGCACATTGCTGTTTTAACTATTTTTGTTATTGCTGCTAAGCCTCCTCTGTCTTCTTGGCCGGATATTCCGTCAAGCTCGTCTAGAAGTATGAGTCTTTTTCTTCCAAATAATGTTCCATATTGGGATGCTAAGCCGGCGAAGCGTTTTATGGCGTTTTCTGTTCTGTAGTCGCTTGCATTCTTTTCTACAAGCTCCATATTCAAATCATTGGCTAGGGCTTCGACTGTTACTGTTTTCCCTATTCCGGGCGGTCCGTAGAGAAATGCGGCCCTTTTATTTGGGATGCCCTTTTCCCATGATTTTATCCATTCTAGAAGCTTTCTTTTAGCCTCTTTATTTCCTACAACTTCCGCAAGTGTTTTTGGTTTATGTTTTATTGTCCAGACTTCGTACACTTGGCTTTTCCCTTCTAGGCTAGTCCTTCCTTCTTAAGCTGGTATCCGGCCTCGACCAGTCTAGCGAGTAATGCGCTTAGTTGAACTTCTTCGTCTGCTCCTTGGTTTATGCGGAAATCTATTTCGCCTACTAAATCTGCAAGTTTGATTTTCCATGGTTCCGGCACGTCTAGGCGGAATATTTCTGTGTGAATCTGCCTTACAATGTCTGTTGCTGCTACGCCGTAGCGGAATATCATTTCCCTAAGCTTTTCTCTTGCCTTTATGAAGTCGCCGTTCATTGCTATCTTTATCATTTCCCTTACGTCTGCTGGATGGGCGTGGCCAACCACCGAATAGACTATTTCGGCTGTGATTGGCTTTCCAAGCGAAGCTGCGGCTTGCAGCGTGTTTATCGCTCTTCTTAGGTCTCCTCCGCAAACTTCGTATATGGCGTCTAATCCTTCATCTAGGAGTTGAACGTTTTCTTTTTCAGCTATATAGCGTAAATACTTGTCTTGTTCCTCTCTTGGAAGATAGGTGAAGCGGAACGGTGCGCATCTTGACTGTATTGGCTCGATTATTCTTCCGCTGTAGTTGGCGATAAGTATAAAGCGGCAAGTTTCAGTGTAGCGCTCCATAGTTCGCCTCAAAGCTTGCTGGGCATCGGCAGTCATGTTGTCGGCTTCGTCTAAAATTAGAATTTTGAATGGAATTTCTCCCATTGCTCTGGCTCTCGCGAAAGTCTTCACGGTTTCACGTATAACATTAATTCCACGTTCATCGCTTGCATTAAGCTCCATCAAATATTCACGATAATCTTTACCATACAAGTCATGAGCCAAGCATAGGGCCGCCGTAGTCTTTCCAGTTCCAGGCGGCCCAGCGAAAATGCAATGCGGAACATTCTTCGATTTAACAAAGCTTTTTAGACGTTCAACTATTTGGGTTTGATTTATCATTTCATCTAGGCTTTTAGGCCTGTATTTTTCAGTCCACATTTCAAAACTCAAGTTATCTTTCCTCCAGCTTCTATGCTAAACTAGATTAGACGAATAAAATTATTTAGTGTTTAGGTTAAAGGCTTGCTGTAAAATAGAAAAATGTGGAGGTTTAGAAGTCTAGTATGCTTTCTATTTGGTCCGCGTCTGCTTCTTCAGCTAGTGGTATGCCCGTAACCCTTGCCGCTCTTTCTGTTAGCGCCATTAGGTCGCTGCGGTCAAGCAGGTCAAGCCGCCACTTGCGTGCTCCAGCCATAAGCTGCATTAGACCAACCCGTATTCTCTCATGCAGATAGGTGTATAGACCTACAGCCTCCCATGGAATCTCCTTGAAGCGCTCGCCATACTTGGCCTTCAAATCCGGGACTGCCACAAAGAACTTTTCGGGCGTGTCGCCGAACTTCTCAGCGAAGCTCTTCGGAAGCTTTCCTTGCTGGGCTAACTCAACGAAATATGACGCCTTCATGACTGCTGTTAATGGCGATCTTCCCATCAGTACGCCCTTGACAATTGGGCCGTCGCCAAAGTTGCTTAATGCAATCGCCTTGAAAATTTGAGTTTCATTTATGAAGCCTCCTGCCATGAGTATGTCTGGAACATGCTTGCCCTTCTTCTTTAATATCTGCGCGCACTTCAGAACCCAAGCTTCGAGATAGACTGTTGGAATGCTCATTTCATCCATCATTGGAACTGGACTCATGCCTGTTCCGCCGCCAGCACCGTCAAAGGTTACTACATCAACCTTTGCTTCTGAGGCTAGTCTAAGCGTGTAGGCTACTGCTGAAGGCCTGTAAGCGCCAGTCTTTAGGAATACCTTTTTGGCGCCTTGGCTTCTAAGCCATTCAATGTCCTCTACAAAATCCTTTTCACGTGGAATTCCAACTCTGCTGTGTCTCTCAAACGACTTGAAGACTCCCGCCTTGAATGCTTCCTGCACGGTTGGGTCTTCAGGGTCCGGTATGACTATGTAGCCGCGCTTCTTCAGCATAATAGCCCTATCTAAATCGCGTATCCTTACTTCTCCGCCTATAGCCTTGGCGCCCTGCCCCCACTTCCGCTCAATTACGTTTACTTCAAGATTTGAAATTGCATAGACATCTACGCCTAGCCTCTGATCCTCAACGTTTGTTTGAACAACTACTTCTCCGTATTTTCCGTCCCAGAACTTTCTGTATAGGTCTACGCGGCGTTTAAGCTCCTTAGAGTAGGTTACTTTTCCATTTGTGATTACTGATTCGGGGTCCATTCCGCATACGTTCTCGCCTATAATTATGCTTATGCCTGAAAGCGCCGCGCCTATGGCTAGTCCGGGCCAGTTCACTCTGGCAACCATGGTTGAGCCGAATGCACCATTAATTATTGGAAGTTTATGCGGGATTCCTCCAATTGTGATTTCTGTGCTTACATTTTCGAAAATTGCCTTATCTGGGTCAGCTTCTATTCCGTAAACTTCGAATAGTCTTGAGTGAATGTTGAAGTGGGACCAGTCCAGTCTAAAGTCTTTTAGGGCTCCCGCCGTGCTATAGCCGAATTGTAGAGGCTCCGGATAGAGCGCTTCTCTTCCTCTGAATGTTGATAGGCCTATTTCACATAGGAATGGGCAGTTTCTGATGCATATTGGGCACATTCCGCTTGTCGGGCTTACATCCTTGACTCTGGTGACAGTTCCAGTCGTTGATTTGGCGTTTAGATATGAAGAATTTTTGAATACACGTTCAGTCATTTATTTCACCACATTCTACTTTTACATTTGTAAACTTTTGGAGTAGAAACTAGCCCTAGACCAGCTATTAAAGTTTTCCCGTTAATGTTCACGCATGTTCAAGCCATGTTAACTATCCTTATATCTTCGCATAATAGAAGATAAAAGAGGTTTCAGAGGTTGCGCTTAATGTCCGAGAAACTCATTAATCTAGAAAGTCTAGATTTCATGTTTGAAAATGAAAAGGTAAAGGTAATTGCCAACAGAAATCATCCAGAAATAAAGCTGGTCGGAATAACTGTTGGACCATTTGAGGAAGCAAAAGAATATGAAGTAATGTATTGGATTGCAAGAGAACTCGAAAGAATGGGAATAGCAAAATTTAGGGAAGAGGAAAAGCTTGACTTGATTAAACTGCATAAGATTCACTGGAAAGAGCGCGCCCAAACCTCAAGAACAATAGCGCAGCTTCCAGAAAACTTCTATCCAAAACTAAGAAGATTCCTAGAAGAATTAAAAAGAAAGGCAGTTAAGGACCCGGAGAAAATGAGAGACTACGAAAAGGCTGTTAGAATAGCTAAAGACATAGTGAACTGCAGAATGAGAAAAATAGTTCTTTTAGCCTCAACAGCCGCAAAAACAAACCAGTTTTTAGAAAAGTTAACTGAAGAAGAAAGAATTCTTTATGATCAAATAAGCAGCATAATCAGCGGCTGGCGGAAAAAAATCTTGAAAATTTCATCCGTAGGTGAAAAAGAATGACAGAAGAACTAATGGTCTCCGATCCACAGGAAAGATTCCAAGATTTCTTCAAAACTGACAAGTATAGGCAAAGATTGGCGGAGATGGCGATTGAAGGAAAAACCTCCATCATAGTTGACTTTGAAGACTTGATGGCAGCCGACTCAGAGCTGGCAGAAATGCTTCTCAAAAAGCCGGACGAATATCTTGAACATGCAAACAGAGCTGCTTACGCTCAGCTCCAAGTGGAAGATCCAGAATATGCGGAGCAAATAGAAGAAGTCCATGTAAGAATACGCGGGCTTCCAGAAGCTGTGCCTCTAAGGGCTTTAGGTTCAGAGCACATCGGCAAACTAGTCATGATTGAAGGAATAGTTGTTAGAGCCACACCAGTAAGACCGATGGTTATGCGCGCAGCCTTCAGATGTAAAAGATGCGGAACAACCCAATATATAGATCAGACAGGAAACTTTCTGAAGGCTCCGCTTAGATGCAGCGATCCAACATGCGGAAAAACGGGGCCATTCGAATTTGTACAGGAAGAATCAACATTCATCGACTCACAGGATATTCGAGTTCAGGAGCGTCCAGAGGAGCTTCCGCCTGGACAATTGCCAAGAAGCCTAACTGTAAAGCTTGTTGGAAAAGATATAGTTGATAAGGCTAGGCCGGGCGACCACGTTGCAATAGTTGGAATTGTCAGAGCGTCTTCGCCGAGAGTTCCAAAAGCTGGGAGACTAAGAGTTTTCAGACTGCATTTAGACGCAAATTCGGTTGACGTGAAAAGTAAGGAGCCTGAAACTATTAGGATTTCGCCTGAAGAGGAAAAGCAAATATTAGAATTGGCGAAAGACCCATGGATTCACAGAAAAATAATCAATTCAATAGCTCCTTCAATCTATGGCTACGAACACATAAAAGAGGCAATAATGTATCTGCTCTTCGGCGGAGTTCCAAAGCGCCTACCAGACATAAATGTACGCGGGGAACTAAATGTTCTTTTAATAGGCGACCCGGGAACAGCTAAATCCCAACTTTTGCAGTATGTTGCGAGAATTGCGCCTAGAGGCCTATACACAAGCGGCCGCGGAACAACAGCAGCCGGACTGACAGCGGCTGTAATCCGCGAGAAAGGCGGAGGAATGACCTTGGAGGCTGGAGCGCTTGTTTTGGCGGATAAGGGTGTTGCATGCATAGATGAAATCGATAAGATGCGGCCTGAGGACCGCGTAGCCATTCACGAAGCTATGGAGCAACATACAGTCTCAGTCGCCAAAGGCGGAATTGTAGCTACGCTTAACGCTAGAACAGCCATACTTGCAGCGGCTAACCCGGCGCTTGGCCGATACGACCCATATCGGACTGTAAGCGAAAACATCAACTTGCCAGTCACCATCCTTTCACGCTTCGACCTAATCTTCGTCTTGAGAGACCAGCCTGAAAAGGAGACGGACGCGAAAATGTCGGAGCATATTCTAAGCCTACACAAGCGTGGAACAGTTCCAATTGAAACTCCTATTCCGCCAGACCTTTTGCGGAAATACATAAGCTATGCAAGAAATATCACGCCGGTCTTAACTGAAGAGGCTATTAAGAGGCTTAGAGACTTCTATTTGGAGATGCGTGCCGTAAGCGAAACTGAAGGTTCACCAATAGCCATAACAGCAAGACAGCTGGAATCGCTTGTTAGAATTGCTGAGGCCCGGGCTAGAGCAGCCTTAAGAAAGGAAGTTTTAGCTGAAGATGCTGAAGCAGCAATTGCAATCATGACGCGTTCGCTAAACGAAGTTGGAATAGACGTCTCAACCAAGAAGGTGGACATAGACATAATCATGACTGGCAAGCCTAAAAGCCTCAGAGACAAGCTACAAGTTGTTCTAAGAGAAATAATTGACATGGAAAAGGAGACAGGCATGGTGGAAAAACGCGCTTTACTGGAAAAGCTAGAGAAGGACTACGATATAAGGCAGGTGGAAGCCGAAAGACTACTAGGACAACTAATACGTGACGGAACAATATACGAGCCAAGAGAAGG